>JAFAGQ010000212.1 GCA_023422555.1 Pseudomonadota bacterium | reverse complement strand
GCAAGTTCAGGGGCGTCGCTCATGGCGAGGGCGTTTTTCATAGAAATGTTCATGGTAGTGGGCTCTTTAAATGACTGCGTTGAGTAGGTATAAACCATTATAGGGTTAACCCTAGGATAAAGCAAGGCTGGGTATCACAATTGTCATGCAGTGCAACAAATCCGTTGTTTTTCCACGAAAAACAGGGACTTAACCGTGTTTGCCCTAGTGTGATAACTGCGAATTGTCGACGATACCCGCGCGGATTTATTCTGTACGTTCTGTTACATTCGCAAGGATTTACCGTGAAAGAACGATTGGACTGCGCCTTAATCAGCGTTCCGGGCAGCGAAGCCCTTATCAGTTCGCTGCTGAGCCACGAACGCCTTCCTACCAGCCGTCTGCACTTCAGTGTCATTGAACCAGCCACGCAGGCTGGCCAGCCTCCTGGTGCGCCCTCAGCAAAAGGCACGCACGGCACGTCGGCCAGTCAGGTCCCTCTCGGCAACTCGACCGGCTCTGCAGATGCCCCCAGCTCTTCCAGTTCCACCAGTTGCTCCAGTACGGGCAATGCTGGAAGTGCTGGGAGCCGCGGGATCTCTCGCAAATCTGCCAACGCCAACAAATCTGACGTCTCAGCCAGTTCTGCCATTCCCGGGAATTCTGGCAACGATACGCTAAGTACCTTTCCGTCAGCCACATTCCTGCAGGAGCTCACTTATTCTCTGCGCCATTATGATGTCATCTGTCTGCCGGTCTCTCCTGGGTCATTGGTCTGGACGCGCATCGTCCTTCAGCAAAGCCGAATCGAAGATCACCGTCCCATCTTTGTACTGGGGCAATCGTTAAGGCCCATCGGCCTGATCGACCTGCTTGAACTTGGCGTGGTCGATTTTGCCTTGTGGCCTTGCGATCCCGAAGAAATTCGGGTCAGATTGCTACGTGCGCTTCATCATTTGCGCGGGCACTATTTCCGCTCTCCAGCCCTGTTGGGCGACAGTATCAAAAGTCAGCCTTACGTTTCTGATCGCTTAGGGTTAGATCATTTGATGTCGGAACGTTTCGGGCCTGATCGTCTCCGGCCACATGAAGGCAATCCGGCCCGGTGTTTATCCTTCCGGCGCGTATCCGTCTGCATCCACCTTGCAGCCGGCAGCAGGAATGCTTAGAGATGCTGCCTTCAATGCTCGCCCTAATGATTCACTCTCTCATCTGTCACGTTCTCATGCGAAAGGGGCAGGGGCTGCGCCTCCATGGCACCCTAGTATCAGCCCGGCTGGCAGCGCATTGGCATCCGGCTCCTCTCTGCGTCGCATCACCGGAGTGGCACCTTTACCCTCGTCCTCAACTGCCATGCCAGATGTTCCACGCATTTGTTGTCAGGAAATCGCGCGCTATGCAGATGGATTCCAGCAACTCAAAGCCATCGTAGTGGCTCAGTTTGAGCGAGCCTACCTCACGCAGGCACTGGCACGTAGCAAAGGAAATATCGCGCTGGCCGCCAGAAATTCGCTCAAACATAGACGTGCGTTCTGGGCGCTCATGCGTAAACACCAGATTTCGGCCGATGCGTTTCGTGAATATGACTATTAAGATTGAGTACTAAGATGAGCAATGCAGGTGTCTGCGGCCATTCTCATACCAGGTACGATACAATCTCTCCGGTAAGAAAATCATACACATAGATCTTAAAGAAGGTTCCCCATGGCTTTTCCGGTTCTGCAGAACGATGTATTCCTGCGCGCGTTACAGCGCCAGCCCGTTCCCTATACTCCTGTCTGGCTGATGCGCCAGGCCGGGCGTTATCTGGCTGAATACAACCAGACGCGCGCTAAAGCCGGCTCTTTTCTTGGGCTGGCCAAAAATCCGGACTTTGCCACAGAGGTGACCCTGCAGCCACTGGATCGATTTCCGCTGGATGCCGCCATTCTGTTTTCGGACATTCTCATGCTGCCCGATGCAATGGGTCTGGGCCTGGGTTTTGTGGCGGGCGAAGGGCCTCAGTTTGCGCGTCCGCTCAGAACGCAAGAGGATGTTGCTCAACTGGCAGTGCCCGATATGAACCAGCTGCGCTACGTGTTTGATGCGGTCAGTCAGATCCGCCAGTCTCTCAACGGCAGGGTGCCGTTAATTGGCTTTGCAGGAAGTCCCTGGACGGTCGCCTGCTATATGGTAGAAGGTCGCGGTTCGTCCGATTATCGACTTGTCAAAACCATGATGTATGCGCAGCCTGCGCTTTTGCACCGAATTCTCGAAGTCACCGCAAACGCGACCGCGCAATACCTGAACGAACAGATTCGTGCAGGCGCACAGGCGGTCATGATTTTTGACAGCTGGGGTGGTGTTCTGCCCGATGGTCTGTTCCAGGCATTTTCCCTGGCCTATATCACCAAAGTCATCAGCCAGCTTGAACGTAATCAGGACGGCGTTGCTGTCCCCGTTATTTCGTTTACCAAGGGTGGCGGGCTTTGGCTTGAAGACATTGCCGCCAACGGCTGTGATGCAGTCGGATTGGACTGGACGGTCAATTTGGGGCAGGCTCGCGCGCGGGTTGGTGATCGTGTTGCATTGCAAGGAAATATCGATCCGATGGCACTCTTTGGTACACCCGATTCCATTCGCCAGGAGGTTAGACGCGTCATCGATGACTTTGGCGCGGTGCAAAAAGGCGGTCATATTTTCA
>JAFAGQ010000167.1 GCA_023422555.1 Pseudomonadota bacterium | reverse complement strand
TGAAAGAAAGATGATCGAATTGTAATCTTCTGGTCATGCACGCATGTTGTGCATGCTTTTATGATGAAGGTGATCTGTAGCGTCAGCCGATTTTTGGCATTTTCATCTGCCCTGTATTATGCAGGGCGCAGGCCTGGGGGCCGGATGGTGACTGCACGGATTTGTTTTCTCTCACACCATATCGCACCGCCCAACGATGTTTCATGGTGAGGGGAAGAAACAGTGTGTAAGACAGCGAGTGGCACGTTAAAGAAAACCCTGTCAGGCGGCACAATTCTTTTTCCCGGGCACGGGTAACCTTCTATTGGGGCCGCCATTTCTGCTTTACCTCTGCTGATTCTCTCCAGCTGAGAAATCGTTGTTGGTGCTCCTGTGCTGATTCTCTTCAGCTGATCCACCGTTGTTGATGCTCCTATTCTGATCCTCCTGGGCTGATCCTCTTGGGCTGATCTTCTTTCCTGATCCTCTGAGTCAGACTCAATTGTCAGGCGCTGCTCGCCTCGCTCGCTCCCTTAGTCCCCCACCTTATAGTTCCCCACCTTTTATTTCTCTGGTTTTGCTTTTCTCCTTCGATCTTGTATTCACTTTCAGCGCTTTTCCCTTTGCCGCGTTTCTCCTCCTGCCGCTCTTCTTCTGCCTCGATTTTCCCGCTTGCCCCTCTCGTGTACTGTTCGCGGCCCTTGCCCACATATAGTGCGCATTGAATCTTTTTTCAGTTATGAATCTCGTTCAGCTATTTTTCAGGTTAACATGACGACTGATTCTTCCTGAAACAATGAAAAGATCGACCGGCGCCGACCATGTCGACAAAAGAGACCGCAAATCAAAACTCGTGCTGGAACCGTAATGCGGCGAGACGTCCAAGGAGAATTGGGATCTGTTGAACATAGAGGAGCATTCAATGAACCAGACTGTACTTGCATTACTCGCATTTCTCCCGCTGATTCTGGCGGGTGTGCTACTGATCGGATTCAGAATGACCGCCAAGGTGGTTATGCCGATTGTCTTTGTTGTCACAACAGTCATTGCCTTGACGGCATGGCAAATGAGCGTCAACCGCGTAATCGCATCCGCGTTGCAGGGCTTGATTCTTACCGCGTCCATACTCTGGATTATTTTTGGTGCCATTCTGCTACTGAATACGCTGAAGCATTCGGGCGGTATGACGGCCATTCGTAACGGCTTTTCCGGCATTAGTCCGGATCGACGCGTACAGGCGCTCATTGTTGCCTGGCTGTTCGGTTGCTTTATTGAAGGCGCTTCCGGATTTGGCACGCCTGCAGCCGTAGCTGCACCGCTGATGGTGGTTCTCGGCTTCCCGGCACTGGCAGCAGTGGTCGTGGGCATGATGATTCAATCGACTCCTGTTTCCTTCGGCGCGGTCGGCACGCCGATTGTAGTGGGCGTAACCGGTGGCGTAGATAAGGCAGGCATCACCGAACAACTGGTCGCCCAGGGTTCCTCGTGGGAGGAATACTTTCGGTTGATCACTTCCGAGGTTGCACTGACGCATGGCCTGGTAGGAATACTTATGCCACTCATCATGGTCATGATTATGGTGCGCGCATTCGGCGCGAACCGCTCCTGGAAAGAGGGACTGGCCATAGCCCCTTTTGCGATATTCGTGGGCCTATGTTTCGTCATTCCTTATATGCTGGCTGGCGTCTTTCTGGGTCCGGAGTTTCCGTCAATCATTGGTGCGTTGGTCGGCCTGGCCATTGTTATTCCAGCAGCAAAACGTGGGTTTCTGGCACCGCGAGAAACATGGGACTTCCCTGAGTCGAGCCGCTGGCCTAAAGACTGGTTTGGGGACATTGATGTGCAACCCATGGAAACCACAAACAAATCTCCCATATCCACTTGGAATGGCTGGTTGCCCTATATTCTGCTTGCCTTCTTCCTTGTTCTCTCCAGAACGATTGAACCCATCAAGCAGGCGTTGAATTCCGTGAGCTTCGGCTGGAGCGATATCATGGGAGAAGAAAAGATCTCCGGAACATTGGAACCCCTTTACCTGCCAGGCGGCATACTGATTTTTGTTGTCCTGATTACGATATTTCTGCACCGCATGACACTGGGCGAAGTCAAGGAAGCCGTAGGTGAATCATCTCGTACGATTCTGGGTGCGGGTTTCGTCCTGATCTTTACCATACCCATGGTGCGGATTTTGATCAATTCAGGTGTGAACGCCGGTGATCTGATCTCCATGCCTGTGGCCATGGCACAGTTTGTCGCCGATGGCGTTGGAAGCGTTTACCCGTTTTTTGCACCGGCAATGGGTGCGCTTGGCGCGTTTATTACAGGCTCGAATACGGCATCTAACCTGATGCTCGCCGACTTTCAGTTCAATGTCGCCCAACATCTTGGAATATCGACTGCCATGATGATTGCCGTGCAGGCCGTGGGTGCAGCGGCAGGCAACATGATCGCAATTCACAATGTGGTGGCTGCGTCAGCAACCGTGGGACTGCTTGGGCGCGAGGGCATTACACTTCGCAAGACCATTCAGCCGACCATCTACTACCTGGTATTTACCGGCACCATCGCCATGCTGGCGTTCTACACTTTTGGTGTTTCCGACCCGCTGGTAAATAAATAGGTCTGACGTTTAATAGATCCGGTAGTTTTCCATACTGCTGGCGTTTACTGCATAACGAAAAAACAGGGCTCCGAAGCACGATGACTTCGGAGCCCTGTACACTTTGCGTTCGCCAGAAGGCGATTCTTTTTGCGGTCAGGCCGTCATAACGACCGGACGAAACCGCTTAGCGAGTTGCCTGCTGTTGCTGAGGAACAATCGCATTAATGATCGCCACAGCGACCTGTTCATCGCGAACGTTGAACAGGAAATCGTTACCCATACGAACGCCATTCAGTGACTGCAATTGTCCGCCTACGACAGTGGCAAAGCCACTCTTGGCAGGTACTGCCTTAAGTGCCGCAGCGCCCTGCGCATTCAGCGTCAGCTTGACATAGGTACGCTTCTGCTGGTCTTTGACAAAATCAATTGCCGTAAGGTTGCTTCGGTCAAAAATCGCACGAGGACTGATATAAACCACTTTCTGGTCGTTCAGCTTGATCTGGCGATAACCTTTTACAGGATCTTTGGATGCAAGAAACACAGTGACATTAGCAGCCTGAACAGGCGCTGCCTGAGTAGCCGCAGTTTGTGCTTGCGCTTTGGCAGCGGGTGCTGCCGCTTTGTGTGTCGTATTACAACCGGCCAGTACCAATGCAAGAGGGATGGCCGCAAGTACAGATTTGTTGATAAAACGCATTTCTATTCCTTATAAGTATTCAATTTAACAGTTGCGATTTTGCGCTGAATCTACCCGGCGGGATTGTCCGCCGGGTAGGTTGTGATGCCGGTTTCCCGGCATCATCTTTCGGCTCAATTACCACTGATAGCCGACACCTACAGAACCACCGACCTGTCCGCGGGTTGATCCGGCAACGGTACCTTTGATTACCCATTTACCGTTCTCGGTCACGGTAGAAAGGCCTGCAGCATAGCCGCCCTGACCCTGGAAGGTACTTCCGCCGATAGCAAACATAGACTTACCAGGCAGGTAGGCTTGTGGCAGTCCGGCCATAGCCATGGCAGCAGCCGTTCCGCCATTTGCGTCATTTTTGTAACGCTGGATCCGGCCATCAAGCTGACTCAGTCCGCTATTGAGCTGGTTCACATTGACGGCATCGGTACCATTCTTGCCAGGCGCAACGTTGGAGATTGTCGTGCCTGCAGCATCGATACCATTGCGGCTCAATGCAGGACCATCAATAACGCCAACGGATCCACTAACCTCTACATCCCGAGCAGACACGACTTCGGTATTGACCGTAGTAAATGACGCATTCGGGAAGGCTGATACCGTAATGTTGTTGCCATCACGTTCCAGCACAATGTTGTCACCAGCCTTGATGCCTACGACGGAACCAGGAGCAACCAGCTCAGGTGTGTCGTCATTGACCTGCAGATTCCAGCCTGCGCCGGCCGCCGCACTAATGTTGTTCAAGGCGTCGTTGACATTGCTGTAGGTTGTGCCGTTCACGTTCAGAGAGGCTTCCACTTTGCCTGTGTCAGGATTGAACACAGAGTCACCACCCAGGCTGTTGGCAACAGATTCACCCAGGACAAATACCTGGCCACCGTTGACAGCCTGCAGACTATCAGTGCTCAGCTTCGCCTTGGCAACGTTGTTCAGTGAAACCGGTGCGTCAGGATCAGCACCATAAAGCGTAACCTCGTTGGTAGGTGTGAATGGATCGTCAGATTCCCTTGCCCGGAAGCTGCTGACGTTC
>JAFAGQ010000129.1 GCA_023422555.1 Pseudomonadota bacterium | reverse complement strand
TCCATACCCATATGTGCTATTCCGAGTTCAATGACATTATTGAGTCCATCGCTGCCATGGATGCGGACGTGATCACCATTGAAACCTCGCGCTCGAACATGGAACTGCTGGAAGCCTTTGAACGCTTCAACTATCCAAACGATATCGGACCAGGCGTTTACGACATCCACTCGCCCAATGTGCCTGATCGCGAATGGATGATTCAGCTGATGAAAAAAGCAGCAGGCAGGCTCGATCCCAAGCGGTTGTGGGTCAATCCGGACTGCGGCCTGAAAACCCGCCAGTGGCCTGAAACCCGCAGCGCACTGGTCGAAATGGTGCAGGCTGCTAACGCATTGCGCGCTGCCTTCTGATCGTTTACGGTTACCAACCTTTGCCACAGGTGCCCCGGATTCCGGAGCCCTGTGGTTTTTTTTGCCTGAAAGTCGGATGTCTTCACAATGCGGGCTTGTCCGGCCATTTTTTGCCATGCAGCAAATTTCACGGATTATGAGTTTTCTGCGGCGGGGCCCGGGGCGAGTACGCTATACTTTATTGGTTTACCGATCAATTTAATCAGCCAATCATTCGGACATGTCCCTGGGTTCCTCGGCTCGCAAGCCTATACACACCCGCAGCATTACCATGAATTCCTTTCTTCGGGAGGATGGACTATGGGAGCTGGAAGCGAATCTGGTCGACGTCAAGGCATATGATTTTCCGACAAAGCGCAGCGGTATACATCGGGCAGGGGATCCTGTTCACGATATGACCATTGTCCTGCTTGTCACCCGGGACGGCGCCATCACTGATGTCCAGGCCCGGTATGCGGCGGCGCCCTATGGGCCGGCCTGTATGGCGATTGAAGAGGCCTACCGCGGTCTGATCGGCTTGCATCTGCTGCGGCAGTTTCGCAATGCCGTGCGTGAACGGTTTGGGCGTATCGATGGCTGTACGCATATGTCGGAGCTCGTTGTACTGCTGCCAACGGTTTTTGTACAGAGTCTGTCTGCACAGCGGCGCGAGCAGGCCCAGCAGGCGGGCAGGAAGCCCTTTCAACTGGACGGCTGCCACGCGCTTGCACTCACTTCGCCTACGGTGAGGGAGTTTTATCCAGAGTGGTATGTCGAACAAAGGGATGGCAGCAAACGCAAGGTCAGACAGTCATGATGCTGTCTCCTGAGTCCGACAGTCATATTTCGTGTGCTCGCTGGGTGCTGCTGGCTGAGCATTTGTTTTTTTTATCCTACGCTAATAGGTAATACATGAAGATCCATGAGTATCAAGGCAAAGAGCTGCTGAAAAAATTCGGCGTCACCGTGCCTCGCGGCATTCCCGCATTTTCCGTAGACGAAGCGGTTGCCGCTGCAGAGAAACTCGGTGGCCCGGTCTGGGTTGTCAAAGCACAGATTCACGCGGGTGGCCGTGGCAAGGGCGGCGGTGTCAAGCTGGCCAAATCCATCGATGAAGTCCGCCAGCTGTCTTCCGAGATTCTGGGTATGCAGCTTGTGACGCATCAGACGGGCGCAGAGGGTCAGAAAGTGAACCGCCTGTTGATCGAAGAGGGTGCTGACATCAAGAAAGAGTATTACGTTGGTATCGTTACCGACAGGAATACCCAGCGTGTCTGCGTCATGGCATCCAGCGAAGGTGGTATGGATGTCGAGGAAGTGGCCGAGAAAACGCCTGAAAAAATCCTCAAGGTCTTCGTTGATCCTGCAAAAGGTTTCACAGACGAAGAAGCCCGCGAACTGGCACGTGGCATTGGTGTACCTGATGCTTCAGTGGACAAGGCAGCCGTTGAATTCCAGAAACTGTACCAGGCTTTCTGGGATACCGATTCTTCTCTGGCTGAAATCAATCCGCTGATCCTTACTGGTTCAGGCGATATCATTGCGCTTGACGCCAAATTCAATTTCGATTCCAACGCGCTGTTCCGCCATCCCGAGATCGTCGAATACCGCGATCTGGACGAAGAGGATCCTGCTGAAATCGAAGCCAGCAAATTCGACCTGGCGTACATCCAGCTTGACGGCAATATCGGCTGCCTGGTCAATGGCGCTGGCCTGGCCATGGCTACCATGGATACCATCAAACTGTTTGGTGGCGAACCAGCCAACTTCCTGGACGTCGGTGGTGGTGCAACGGCCGAGAAGGTAACAGAAGCCTTCAAGATCATGCTCAAGAACAAGGAAGTCAAGGCTATCCTGGTAAACATCTTCGGTGGCATTATGCGTTGCGACGTGATCGCTGAAGGCGTGATCGCGGCATGCAAGGCCGTGAACCTCTCTGTCCCGCTCGTTGTGCGCATGAAAGGTACCAATGAAGAAATGGGCAAAAAAATGCTCGCAGAATCCGGTCTGCCAATCATCAGCGCCGACACCATGGCCGAAGCTGCAACCAAAGTTGTTGCCGCCGTTAAGTAAGCAAGGAATTTTTCATGTCAATTCTGATCAATAAAGACTCCAAAGTTATCACCCAGGGTATTACTGGTAAAACCGGCCAGTTTCATACACGTATGTGCCGTGACTACGCTTTCGGTAAAGAAGCGTTTGTTGCCGGTGTGAATCCGAAACGTGCAGGCGAAGATTTCGAAGGTGTGCCTATCTACGCATCCGTCAAGGACGCCAAAGAACAGACCGGTGCCAATGTATCGGTCATCTACGTGCCGCCAGCAGGCGCTGCTGATGCCATCTGGGAAGCCGTTGATGCTGACCTGGATCTGGTTATCTGCATTACCGAAGGCATCCCTGTCCGCGATATGCTTGCTGTACGCAATCGCATGCGCGAAGAGAACAAAACCACGCTGCTGCTCGGCCCCAACTGCCCAGGACTCATCACACCTGACGAGCTGAAAATCGGTATCATGCCTGCGCATATCTGCAAAAAAGGCCGTATTGGTGTTGTCAGCCGTTCAGGTACACTGACATACGAAGCTGTTGCCCAGCTGACCGAACTGGGTCTTGGACAATCCAGCGCCGTTGGTATTGGTGGCGATCCAATCAATGGTCTCAAACATATCGACATTCTGAAAATGTTCAACGACGATCCGGAAACAGACGCCGTTGTCATGATTGGTGAAATCGGTGGTCCTGATGAAGTGAACGCCGCAGAATGGGCCAAAGACAACATGAAAAAACCTGTGGTTGGCTTTATTGCCGGCGTAACAGCGCCTCCAGGAAAACGCATGGGTCACGCCGGTGCACTGATTTCCGGTGGCGCCGATACGGCAGATGCCAAACTGGAAATCATGGAAGCTTGCGGCATTCGTACTACGCGCAATCCTTCAGAAATGGGCAAACTGCTCAAATCCGTACTGTAATGAACACCTGAAGCCGACAGCAACAGCGGTCGGTCAAGGTCAGCCCCTGATACCACGACTACACAGTTGTGATATCAGGGGCTTTTTATTTTGCGAGTTACCAGAAAGTCAGGGGATTGTAAGCAAACATTCATAGAATGGTAAGCGCTAAAAAAACGGGTCCCCGCAGCAATTGCTTGGACAATAAACAGACAACAATTTCTCCTTGAAAGCTTATTTGGAAGGTTCACTATGGATGTAGGTTCTTCGGCGTTTTGGCTCGCCCTGCTGGAAATCATTTGGGTCAATATTCTGCTCTCCGGCGATAATGCGGTTGTGATTGCACTGGCGGCACGAACGCTACCGGCAGATCAGCAGAAAAAAGCGATTGCTATCGGTTCAGGCGCTGCGATCGTATTGCGGATTGTTCTGACACTGGTTGCAGCCAAGCTGCTGATGCTTCCTTATCTGAAAATTATTGGTGCGATCCTGCTGGTCTATATTGGCGTGTCACTGGTCAATTCCGATGATGATGAAGGCGGCCAGGAGAAACACCATGCCACGCTGCTGAGCGCGATCCGAACGATTCTTGTTGCCGACCTGGTCATGAGTCTGGATAACGTGGTTGCGGTCGCCGCAGCAGCACACGGTGATACCACGCTCCTTATTATCGGTCTGGCGCTCAGCATTCCGCTGGTGATTTTTGGCAGCACGCTGCTGCTGCGCGTTATCGAAAAGTTCCCGGTGATCGTATGGCTTGGTGCAGCCCTGCTGGGATATATCGCCGGTGAGATGTTTGTTGGAGATCCTGTCATCGAACCGCGTTCCGAAACCTGGGCCTCTATGGTACACATGAGTCATCACCAATTTGGCATTGCCATGGGTGCGATTGGCGCTATCATCGTACTCGTGATTGGCAAAATTTTGACATCGCGCGAAAAAAACTGACAAGTTCCTGAATACTCTGTTTTATAATTGCTCCCAATGTGGGGCAGAAGAAGAGGCACGCAAGTGCCTCTTTTTTGTTTTATGCGCCCTGTAAACCGGCAAACTTATAACCCTGACAGAGGCGAACTTTCACTATGCTTGAGTTTCTACAAACCCTGAGCTGGACCGCAATTTTCCAGATTATCCTGATCGACATCCTGCTGGGTGGTGATAATGCAGTCATCATTGCACTGGCCTGCCGCAACCTGGAAAAGGCACAACGCATGAAAGGTATCCTTTGGGGAACCTTTGGTGCCATTATCATGCGGGTTCTTCTTATTGCCTTCGCCCTGAAGCTGCTGGAGATTCCTTTCCTGAAGATTGTGGGCGGCGCCTTGCTGGTCTGGATCGGGATCAAACTGCTGATTCCCGAAGAAGACGAACATGGCAATGTGGCTGGCGGCACCTCGGTGTGGACAGCGGTGAAAACCATTCTGATCGCCGATTTTGTCATGAGTCTGGATAACGTGATTGCCATTGCCGCCGCCGCGCAGAAGACCACACCTGGACATGAAGTGGCATATGTGGCATTTGGCTTGATCGTGAGTGTGCCAATCATTATCTGGGGCAGCACGCTGGTTCTGAAACTGATTGATAAATACCCGCTTGTGATTACGCTGGGCGCAGGTCTGCTTGGCTGGCTGGCAGGGGGGATGCTTATCTCCGACGTATTTACCGAGAGGACGTTTTTCAATGGCGAAGCGCCACCGCAAGCTGTTAAGATTGCGGTAGAAGTCTTGGGTGTCATTCTGGTCGTTGGCCTTGGTAAATGGCTGGCTGGCCGCAAAGGCAAAAAGCAGGTGCCCAGCGCAGGCTGAGCCGCCTGATTCCACCCTTAAGGCCTGTTGCTGATTGCTCAATATCAGGATCAGGTCATCCAGAACCCCGCCAGACTTCGGTTGAGCGGGGTTTGCTGTTTTTATCTTTGCCTGGCGACAGGCTGTTACTTGTTTGAAGGTCCAACACGATGGAAGAAAAACCAAAACGTACCATATTGCAAGGCTTGTTCATTCTTGCTGTTATCGGGATCGTCGCCACCGTTGCCGTTAACTATTTGCGTTGATTGTCGCAGGCAGATGTCAGAATGCACTGGCTATACCAATGTGCATCAATGACTCTGCCAGTCTGCTTCAGCGTCTGTTTTGCATTCACTATTAACAGGTACCTTGCGTGACCGATATCAAAAAACTTACCATTGCTACCCGCGCCAGCCGTCTTGCCTTATGGCAGGCGAACCATGTGCGGGATCGGCTTGTTTCGACGTTCCCCGGATTGCAGGTCGAACTGCTTGAACTCACAACGAAGGGGGATCAGATTCTGGATCGCACCCTTTCGAAAATCGGAGGAAAAGGGCTCTTTATCAAAGAGCTGGAAACGGCGCTGCTCGATGGCCGGGCAGATCTCGCTGTCCATTCGCTCAAGGACGTTCCCGTTGACCTGCAATCGCCTTTCGCGCTGGCCGCCATTCTTGAACGTGCCGATCCGACCGACGCCTTTGTCTCCAACAAGTATCAGCGTCTGAGCGATCTGCCAGTCGGAGCTGTTGTAGGTACTTCCAGCCTCAGGCGCGAATCTCAGATACGAGCGGCTTTTCCGGAACTGGTTGTTCGTCCGCTGCGGGGCAATCTGGACACACGGCTCGGTAAGCTGGACAAAGGCGATTACGACGCTATTGTGCTGGCGTCTGCCGGTCTTGAACGGCTGGGGCTAGGCGAGCGCATTGCTTCCCGACTTGAAGTTGCCGAAAGCCTTCCTGCCGCTGGCCAGGGAGCGCTGGGCATCGAGATACTGGAGTCCCGCGAGGATTTGATGGAACTGCTCTCCGAACTGGCCAGTCCGGCAACAACCGCCTGTGTTACTGCTGAGCGGGCCGTGTCTCGTGCGCTGGGTGGCTCCTGCCAGGTTCCTATCGCCGCCTATGCAACCCTGACGGACAATGCCGTTACATTGAGTGCGCTTGTCGCGACACCCGATGGCAAGAGCGTTTTACGCAGTACGCGGACCGCGGGCGCCGAAGTGGCCGAACAATTGGGTGCAGATGTCGCTCAGGCGTTGCGGGATCAGGGTGCAGACGCAATTCTGGCGTCGCTCAATGATGCCGCAAGAGCAAACGACAGTCAGGCGTGAACGGGATTTCGGGCGACGCAGCCGCGACGGTCATTCTGACCAGACCTGAAGGAAAAAACGCCTGCCTTCTGGCGCGATTTGCGCAGACGGGACTGGCGACCGTCGATTTGCCGGCGCTTCAATTGACTGCCGTGGCAAAAGCGCCGGCCGTGCCGGATCTGCAGTCAGTTGATCTGGTCTTCTTTGTCAGTGGCTTTGCTGTCGATTGTTTTTTTGCCTTGCTTGCTGATAGAAATTTGCCATGGCCCACCGGCCTGCATGCCGCCTGCGTCGGTCCGGGCACCGCCGAGGCCCTGAAACGTCACGGACTATCGCCAGACTGCGTTTATCAGCCAACTTCGGACCAGACCGCCGATTCGCGGGGGTTGCTTGCGAGCCTCAGAAAAACCGGCGTCCTGCGCACACTGCGCGCTGTCCTGATCGTGTCGGGAACAACAGGTAGTGCTTGGTTCGAAAACAGTCTGCGGGCTGAATGCATTTCCGTAAACCGTCTTGCACTCTACGAGCGCCAGAGCAGGGTGTGGGATGAGGCGGTTCGGCAGCAGATGCTTTTGCTTTTTGGCAATGCGGCCAGGAAAAAGTTTGTCGTGCTCACCAGCCCTCAGGGGGTCGAGGCGTTCGTTGATAATCTGCTGACGATAGGCGTGTCTGGTGAACAGGTGTTGGCGGCCACGACATTCGTTTTGACCCACCCGGGTCAGGCCGTCAGTCTGCAGCAGGCCTGGCACCGGCATCTGCCCGACTTGGACCTGTCTGCGTTGCATATCGTGCAGTCCTTTCCCATGGATGATGCAATTTTCCGCAGCGTTACAATCTCTGATTAAAAGCCTGCCGTAATCCACTACAATGAATATATCTTTTCGTGAACGATCGCCATTGGGTGTATTGGTTTTCTGAACAGCAAGGAATTG
>JAFAGQ010000116.1 GCA_023422555.1 Pseudomonadota bacterium | reverse complement strand
TCATGCCCGAGGATCTGGTTTTCTGGCTGGGCCACCAGGGCTATGAATACGTTGATCTTGGCCGTATCTGGCAGATCGGCAAGTTTGTGGGTGTTGCCTTCTGGCTTGTGCTGATGCTGCGCGGCATCGTGCCCGCACTGAAGCAACCCGGCGACAAAAATCTGCTGGTCTTGCTGACGGCATCTGTTGTGGCAATCGGTCTTTTCTATGCTGCAGGTCTGATGTATGGTCAGCGCACCAATCTCTCCATCATGGAATACTGGCGCTGGTGGGTCGTGCATCTGTGGGTGGAGGGCTTCTTTGAAGTCTTTGCAACCAGTGCACTGGCATTTATTTTTGTTGCCATGGGACTCGTTTCCAAGCGCAGTGCTACTGCTGCATCACTTGCATCAGCAAGTCTGTTCATGCTGGGTGGTGTGCCTGGTACCTTCCATCACTTATATTTCGCCGGAACAACTACACCTGTGATGGCAGCGGGCGCCAGTTTCAGTGCGCTGGAAGTAGTACCGCTGATCGTTCTGGGTTATGAGGCCTGGGAGAACTGGAGCCTGAAAAAGCGTGCTGCCTGGATGGAGAAAGTTCGCTGGCCGCTGCTGTGCTTCGTGGCCGTCGGATTCTGGAACATGCTGGGTGCCGGGGTATTCGGCTTCATGATCAATCCACCCATTTCTCTGTATTACGTCCAGGGTCTGAACACGACTGCCGTTCACGCTCATAGCGCACTGTTTGGTGTTTATGGCTTCCTGGCACTGGGCTTTACGCTGCTGATTCTGCGTTACCTGCGACCCAATCTGCAGTTCAATGAGTCTTTGATGAAAACCGGCTTCTGGCTGCTGAATCTCGGACTGGTGCTGATGATTGCGATCAGTCTGCTTCCTATCGGTCTTTACCAGTTTAGCGCCAGTGTGTCGCAAGGCTTGTGGTACGCGCGAAGCGAAGGATTCCTGCAGCAGGATTTTCTGGTTGCCTTGCGCTGGCTGCGTACGCTGGGTGACGTCGTATTCATTATTGGCGGCCTCTGCCTGAGCTGGCAGGTTGTCCTGGGCGTGTTCAGCCGTAATGGCAGGCAATCCGCAGTCTCTGCAAGATAAATTATAAGTAACAAGAAGCCGCTGTCCGAACCTTTCTGAGGTCCGTTCAGCGGCTGTCTGCGGCTGTCAGCGGATGAACGGATCATGCCGCGATAGGTATGCTGACAGATATGCTCATCAGTCCGGCATTCTTATGCCATCCTTTGACCGTCCTTCAGCAGATTAATCCGGAATTGGCATGCTCATGAGTTTGGCAATCCACTCCGGATCCTTCGGATCTCCTGCACTGCGTTTGTTGGTATCCAGTGCATTGATTGTTGCCATTTGATCGTCGCTCAGAACGAAGTCGAATATCTGGAAATTGCTGGCAACCCGGGAAGGTTTGCTTGAACGGGGAATGGCCAGTGTGCCGCGTTGCAGGTGCCAGCGAAGAATGACCTGACCCACATCCTTGTTATGTTCATCGGCAATTTTCTTTAACGCCGGATTGGTCAGCAGGTTTGCATCACCGCGTCCCAATGGTGACCAGGCTTCCAGCAGGATATCCTGCGCCTGAAGATAATCCCTCAAATCTCGTTGCTGAAAAAGGGGATGCGTTTCTACCTGATTCAATACCGGTTTGATATTTGCACCTGCGGCAAGTGTCTGCAAGTGGTCGATTTCAAAATTGCAGACGCCAATGGCTTTGGTCAGACCTTCTTCCTGCAGTTTTTCCAGCGCCTTCCAGCTCTCAGTAAAGCCCTCGACAGGCCAGTGCAGAAGATACAGATCCACGTAGTCCAGATTCAGTTTCTTCAATGACTTATCAAAGGCACGCAGTGTTTGCTCGTAACCGAAATCAGTGACCCAGACTTTGGTGGTCACATGATAGTCGTCACGTTTCATTCCGGATTCAGCCAGAGCCTTGCCGACAAACTGTTCGTTCATGTAGCGTGCGGCGGTGTCGATGACGCGATACCCGGTTTCCAAAGCCTGCCTGACAGCGGGAACGCATACCGCTTCCGTATCCAGCTCCCAGGTTCCAAAGCCAAGTGAAGCGATCTTCTGACCGTTGTTCAAAGAAAATTCTTTTAATGACATCTGTGATTCTGACATTTGTGATTCCTCATACTGAGAGTGAAAGGGCAATCCTGTATCACAGTTACCATAACAAATACGTGTTCGCTTGTCAGCTTTCTGATCCGGTAATGACTAACGGCAAAGAAAAACGTCTGACCCACCGGTGTGAATCAGACGTTTTATTGGCGAACGTTTGAGAAGGCAAAGATTCCGCTTAACGGAAATCTGAATCTGACGCTGCCAAGCGCAACTTGGAAGGAACAGCGCGCATTTGATTCAGGTATGTCTTCCCGGTTATGACAGATTTATTTCAGCTTCGCCATCTGTACCCGAATGCCTTCCAGTCTTTCGGTAAATTGCGCCAGACGTTCTTTTTCCTGTTCGATGACGTGTGCCGGTGCACGCGCCACAAACCCTTCGTTGGACAATTTGCCGTTAGCCTTGGCAATTTCATTTTCCAGGCGGGCTGATTCCTTGCCCAGGCGGGCCAGCTCTGCCTCTTTGTCGATTTCCACATTCAACATCAGACGGGTGTTGTCCAGAATCTGAACGGGGGCACCCAGATCGGGCAGGGCATCGACCACCTGCACTTCGCTGAGCTTGGCCAGCGCCATCAGATACGGCGCGTTACGTTCAAGAATGGCCGCGTCGCCTTCTGCAAACAGCGGTACTTTCTGTGCGGGAGACAGGTTCATTTCTCCGCGCAGTGCACGAATGATTTCAACCTGAGCCTTCAGCACAGACACTTCGCTTTCGGCCGCTTCGCTGATCTGTTCACTATTTGGTAGCGGGTAGGGCTGAACACTGATACTTGCAGCAGTGCCCGCAGATTTTTTGCCGGCAACGACAGCCACTTTTTGCCACAGCGCTTCGGTAATGAACGGAATGATCGGATGGGCCATGCGTAGAATGGCTTCCAGAACACGAATCAGCGTGCGGCGAGTGCCATTCTGTTGTCCCTGATTTCCCTGCTGGATCTGGACTTTTGCCAGTTCAAGATACCAGTCGCAGTACTCGTCCCAGACAAAGTGATAGATGGCATTGGCAATCAGGTCAAAACGATATTCCTGGAAGCCTTTCTGAATATCGGCCAGCGTTTTCTGCAAACGACTGATGATCCAGTGATCGGCAAAGGACAGTTCGATATTGTCCTGTGTAATGGCCTGCGCATCGGGCACATTCATGAGCACAAACCGGCTGGCGTTCCAGAGCTTGTTGCAGAAATTGCGGTAGCCCTCACAGCGTTTGAGATCAAAATTCATGTTCCGGCCCAGCGTGGCGTAGGCCGACATGGTAAAGCGCAAGGCGTCGGCTCCGTATGCAGAGATGCCATCCGGGAACGCCTTGCGTGTCTCTTTTTCGATCCTGCCGGCAAGTTTGGGGTTCATCAGGCCGAATGTTCGTTTTCCGACCAGTGTTTCCAGGTCTACGCCATCAATCAGATCTACCGGATCCAGCGTATTGCCTTTGGATTTACTCATTTTCTGGCCCTGGGAGTCCAGGATCAGACCATGCATGTAGACGTCGCGGAAGGGGATCTGCCCGGTCAGGTGCATGCTGAACATGATCATGCGCGCGACCCAGAAGAAGATGATGTCAAACCCGGTTACCAGCACATTTGATGGCATATACCGTTTGTAGTCCGGGGTTTCCGCAGGCCAGCCCATGGTCGTAAAGGGAACAAGAGCCGAAGAGAACCAGGTATCCAGGACATCATCGTCGCGTCGCAGATCGCCGGTAACGCCTGCTTTTTTCGCCTGCGCCCGGGCATCTTCTTCATTGCGCGCAACAAAGATCTGACCGTCCTCTGCGTACCATGCAGGAATCTGATGACCCCACCACAATTGCCGGGAAATACACCAGTCCTGGATGTTTTCCAGCCATTGGTAGTACGTATTGCTCCAGTTATCGGGGAAGAAACGCACCTGGCCATTACGCACAACCTCAAGAGCAACGTCCGTGATGCTTTTGCCCGGGTTAAAAGTACCTTCCGGCGCGGGTTTGCTCATGGCAACGAACCACTGATCAGTCAGCATGGGTTCAATGACCGTCTTGGTCCGATCGCCGCGAGGAACCATCAGTTTGTGTGGCTTGATACTGTCAATCAGGGACAAAGACTCGAGCTCTTCGACAACCTTTTTACGTGCATCGAAGCGATCCAGCCCCTGAAAGCGGGCAGGAGCATCTTCACTGATTCTGGCGTCCAGCGTCAGGATGCTGATCATATCCAGACCGTGACGCTGACCGACGGCGTAGTCGTTGAAGTCGTGAGCAGGCGTGACCTTAACCACGCCAGTGCCGAATTCAGGATCAACATAATCATCGGCAATGACAGGAATTTCACGATCGCACAGGGGCAGGCGGACAGATTTGCCCACCAGATGGCGGTAGCGTTCATCTTCCGGATGCACCATGACAGCCACATCGCCCAGCATGGTTTCAGGCCGGGTCGTGGCCACCACCAGGTATTCGAGGCCATCGACGGGCTGGCTCAGGGGATAACGAATATGCCACAGGAAGCCGTCTTCTTCCTCGCTTTGCACTTCCACGTCAGACACGGCGGTACCCAGCACGGGATCCCAGTTGACCAGTCGTTTTCCACGGTAGATGAGGCCCTGTTCATAGAGTCTCACAAAGGTTTCAACAACGCCCTGGGACATTTGACTGTCCATGGTGAAATACTCGCGCGGCCAGTCGGCTGAAGCACCCAGACGGCGTACCTGGCTGGTAATCGTATTGCCGGATTGTTCTTTCCATTCCCAGACTTTTTCTACAAATGCTTCCCGGCCCAGATCGTGGCGGGAGATTTTTTGTGCGTCCAGCTGTCGTTCTACAACAATCTGTGTGGCGATGCCCGCGTGATCGGTACCCGGCACGAAAACGGTGTCACAGCCCAGCATGCGATGGTAGCGAATGAGGCCATCCATGATGGTCTGGTTGAAGGCGTGACCCATGTGCAGGGTGCCGGTGACATTGGGAGGCGGGAACTGGATAGTATAGGGCTCGCCACTTTCCGGCGCGTCGGTAGACGTGTGGCGGCCGGCCCGGAATACGCCCATTCGCTCCCATTCCTGGTACCAGGTGCTTTCCAGCTCCTTGGGTTCAAAGCTCTTGGGTAATTCGTCGGGGGAAGGTGTTTGA
>JAFAGQ010000385.1 GCA_023422555.1 Pseudomonadota bacterium | reverse complement strand
AGGAGAAGTCGAATTTGCCAATGGCGTAGGCGCATGTTTTGCCAGCGGCATCTATGACAACCGCTGGGGGTGTGCAGGTATTGTGGCAGGCGCTGATCTCACACTGGGTGAGCAGCTTCGTGACGTCTTAGATCAGATGAAACAGTCGGCTGGCGTAAGGTTGAAAGGTGTCAGAAACTCCACAGCCTGGCACGAAAGCCCGGAAGTCAGAAGCAATCCCATTCAGCCACCGTCCGATTTACTGACGAATCCACGCTTTCTGGACGGTGTAAAAGCACTTGCCGACTACGACCTGTGTCTGGATATCTGGGCTTATCACACTCAGCTATCCCAGGTATATGAGCTGGCAAAAGCATGCCCTCAGGTGCAGATTGTACTGGACCATTTGGGTGGCCCTTTAGGTGTCGGCCCCTATGAAAAAGCACGGCAAGGCGTCTTTGAAGAGTGGAAGCAGTCCATGCATAAATTGGCGACACTATCCAATATGACCGTCAAGCTTGGCGGTTTCGGACTGAAAGTGATGGGATATCGGTATTTCGAACGTGATCTGCCGCCTTCCTCTGACGAACTTGCTAGCGACTGGCGCCCTTATGTTGAGACGCTTATCAACCTGTTCGGCGCAGATCGCTGCATGTTTGAAAGCAACTTTCCCGTGGATAAAGGCATGTATTCCTACAGCATTATGTGGAATGCGTTCAAGAAAATCTGCTCTGGATGTACTTCCGAACAGATCTCCGATCTTTTCTTCAACACAGCAAATCGTATTTACTCGCTTGAGCTACCAATGAAATAAAAGTGGCGCGCCACCGCATACAGCACCGTGGCACGCCAGAAGACTCTGACGCTCAATACTGTTTATTGTGTCAGTCCGATGTCTTTGGCCAGTTTCCCGTAGGTTTCAACTTCGTTCCTGATCTGCGCAGCAAAGTCGGCACCGCAGGTGGCATCAGGCTCCAATCCCTGAATTGCCAGGGTTTTTTGGGATTCCGCGTCTGACTGGTAATCCTTTACGTATCCCTCCAATGTCTTCACCGCGCTGTCTGGTGTACCAGCGGGCGCGAGAAAACCATACCACGCATCCGCCGAATATCCCTTGATGCCCTGCTCTTCGAATGTCGGTACGTTCGGAAGGGCTTTCAGCCGCGCACTTGAAGCCACTGCCAGAATTTTGAGACGGTCTGAAGATATTTGCGGAAGTACCGAGCCCAGCGTTGCAAATGACATATCCACCTGGCCACCCATCAGCGCATTGACGCTCGCAGATGAACCATTGAACGGAACATGATTGACCTTGATATTGGCGATTTTCTCGAACAAAGCCGTCGCGATATGGACCGAACTTCCTACTCCGGAATTGGCTGCCGTGAACTTTCCAGGTTCTTTTTTGACTTCATCAAGTAGCTCAGACAAGGAATTCGCTTTCACTGATGGGCCAGTCACCAAGACGGTAGGGCTCTTGGCAAAGGTGCAGATTGGCGTAAACGACTTGACCACATCAAACTGAACCTTGTCACCATACAAAATGGGGATCATTGTATGATTCGTCGCCGCGCCAAGTAACGTATAGCCGTCTGGCTTTGCCTGGCTGACATATCGCGTGGCGATTGTTGAATTTGCACCTGGCTTGTTCTCGACAATAAAGTCTTTTCCGGCATGTTTGCCTACGAAGTTGGCAAAGGCTCGGCCTACCACGTCCGTCGGCCCGCCAGGCGTGAAGCCAACGACGACACGCACCGGTTTGGTTGGATATTCACCTGAATTATCATTGGCATGCACCGTCAGGCAAAATGCAGACATCACCACACTTGAAATAAGCTTTTTCATATCTCCCTCGTCATTATTTGAGAACGCACTAAAGCATGCTTTTTTAGGCCTTCGAATGATAGGGATTTGTTTCGACAAATACAATGGCGTCTCACAGCACGAGACACCATTCATCAATCGAGACATGACGACTGAAACTCGCTTAGAACGATGCCATATTGATCAGTTTTTCTTTGTCGCGCCAGCGCCTCAGATTCTCCAGAAACAGTCTCCCAACGGCATCGAAATGTCCCGTCTGGCAGGCAATCTCTACGGCGCCCTGAAAGAAATACCGCTGAAAGAAGCCACCATGTCCAGACGAGTGACCGCCGCCTGGCGGCGTGACGCGTACGTGTCAAAAGCCGCTGAACGCATGATCGAGCTTCTTAAAACTGCGATTGATCACGAAGAGAAATTGGCTTGATCGGATCGAAAACTCTCAGAGACGCGCCAGCATCATACTTCCGCCCACAAAAATGACGTTCGTCATGGTATGCTCCTCTCTTCTCCAGATCCGGATCGATCCCTGTGGGCACACTGATTATCTGGCAAATAAAAACTCATTCATCTCACTGCATTCACGACCATGAGCACACCTAAAAACGTTGACGTTGCCATTATGGGTGGCGGTATTGTTGGCTCCAGCACAGCCTATTTTTTATTAAAAGAAGATCCCTCTCTGTCGGTATGCGTGATTGAGCCCGATTCCACTTATGAGTTCGCTTCAGCGCTTCGCTCATCCGGAGGTTGCCGAGTGCAGTTTACGGCACCCGAAAACATTGCCATGTCGCTGTTCAGCCTTGATCTCATCAAGAACTTTGAAAATACAATGACAGCTAACGGACGACCCGCGCCCATAGACTGGGTTCAGGGTGGGTATCTGTTCATTGTTTCTCCGGAATCCACCAAGGCGCTGGAACGTAGCGTTGCATTTCAGAAATCACAAGGCTGTGTCATAGATTTACTCACACCAAGTGAACTGAAAGACAGGTTCCCTTCAATGTATGTCGATGATCTGGGAGCCGGTGCTCATACGCCTGAAGACGGATGGTGTGACCCTTACGGTTTGCTCTGGGGTTTTCGCCGTAAGGCCGTGGAACTGGGTGCGGTATATATAGACGGCCGAGTCGTTGCGGCCGAAACAACGGCGAATCAGGCCAAATCCGTAACGCTTGATACCGGGGAGCAGATCAATGCCACGCACTTTGTCAACGCGACAGGCGCATGGTCCGGAGAGGTGGCAAAACTGTTCGGAATGGAATTGCCAATATCGCCAGTACGCCGTTTTGAACATTACTTCACAGCAGGCAGCCCGGTTGAACACTTGCCCTATGTGAAGGATGAAGCCCGCTTGGCATTCCGATCAGAGGGCAAAGGCTTCTCGGGCGGCCTGGTCGACGGATCCGTAACACGCGGCTTCAACTTCGATGTCGATCATGACTACTTTGAAAACGTCGTCTGGCCGGCGGTCGCCCATCGTTTTCCGGTATTCGAAGCGGCAAAATGCCACCGCACGTGGTCGGGACTGTATGAGGTTAACGAACTGGATGGTAATCCGGTAATCGGTTCGTGGAATTCCCGACTTCCCAATCTGCACACAGCCGCCGGTTTCTCCGGACACGGCATGATGCACGCGCCCGCTGCAGGCCGCGCCATCGCAGAATTGGTTGTGCATGGGAAATTTCAGACTATCGATCTCAGCGCGCTGGGATATGAGCGCGTTGAACAGAACAAACCGTATCCGGAGTTGGGGATTCTTTGAGTGGTTTGATTAACGATCTTTCGCCAGAAAATTTAGTTTTTCCAAAGTCGCACGGGTCAATTCAACAATAATATCCAGTCCCGTGTCCTGCAGTTCGGTTTGATAGGAAATATAGAAACCTGCCGGTTGTATTGGTGGCGAGCATGGCAGTGCGGCCACTTCACCATTTGCCAGCATTTCCCGCATTAGCGGCAATGGAAGAATGGCGATCGCCTGGCCGGCTGCCACCAGCTTTGATATTAATGCAAGTGAATTACTGGTACTCATGGAGTGCGCTGTTGTTCCTCCGGAACTGAGCCAGCCTTCAACCACCGCATGCAATGTAGAGGGTGCAGCATGCGTAGCAATATTCAAACCTTGAGCATCCCGGGGTTCAAACGGATCAGCCTCAATGCACATTGAGGGCGATGCAACCCACGCAAACGGCATCCATCCAATAAAACTATCTGTAATTTCAGGACTGGTTGAGGGATTGGTCAGAACCGCAATATCCAGTTCCTTGGCATTTAGTTTCTGGTTCAGCGTGGCGCCCACATCAACCGTCATTTCCAGTTCCAGTGAAGGAAACTTTTCTCTGATCTGAGTCACAACAGCAGAGATGGCCACTGCTGCAGAACACTCATCAGCGCCAAACCGCAACTTTCCGGTTGGGACACGATCCCGGCGAAAATGCTCGAGCTGTCGGCTGCTGTTTAACGCCTGATCAGCATGTCGCAATGCGGCGGTGCCTGTTTCCGTCAGCGTTACCCGTTGACGCGTCCGTTCAAACAATTTCGCATCCAGCGTATCTTCAAGTTCCCTGATACGGGCAGACACGGCTGGCTGCGACAAATGCAAGTGTCGCGCGGCCGCATGAATGCTTCCCAAATGGGCAGCCCAATAAAAGGCTTCCATCTGACTTAGGGTTATCCTCATGATAAGAAAAATCTCTCAAGTGAACAGGAGTTTTGATTATTGTCTGCAGAGGCTTGCATGATATTCTGCCCTGACTTGATCACGTTCTTTATAAACGTTCTGCAAATTTATCAAACAATATTATCACATTTAGCATGTATCTGATTCATCCCCTTCCCGAGCCTATTCCCGCGCCAGAACTGGCGTTACTGCATCGCGCTGAACCTGCCACTATCGGTCACTTTCGAAGTATCGGATTCATGGATTCAGGTATTCGGGCGCACGCACAGGATCTGCGCATCAGTGGAACAGCCGTGACAGTACGAATGCCAGGGACCGATGGTGGAATTTTGCATTACGCAATGGGTTGTGTGCGTGCAGGAGATGTGCTGGTCATTGATCGATGCGGCGAGGCTGTCACTGCTGCTTTTGGCGGCGCAATGGCATACGCGGCAAAACGCGCTGGTGTCGCAGCGTTTATTGTCGATGGCCTGGTCACCGATCTGGGTGAGCTGCGCCAGCACGGCGTGCCAGTCTGGTCCAGAGGCCCGTCTGTTGTGACAACTCGTCTCCTGGGGCAGGACGGAGAATTTTGCACCGCTGTCAATTGCGGTGGCGTCACCGTCATGCCTGGCGATGCCATTCTTGCCGATGAAAACGGCATTGTTGTTCTGCCACGCGATCAGATTACCGCTGCCGCCAACCAGGCAATTGCATTCCAGGAACAGGAAAAATTTACGCTTGCCAGACTGGATGCTGGCGAGAAGTTCCCCGATATCGTCGGGTCACGCAGTGCCATCGTTCAAAACACCGTAACGCCCTGATTACGCCCTTATTCATATTGCAGAGGAGAGTAGTTCATCATGAAAAAAACCATACTAATACTTGCACTATCGACGATCAGCCTGGCCAGTACCGCCCAGGAACTCCCAAAAACACATTTCAAAGTTGTGGGTGGAGGCAGCCATAACTATACCTTCGGTGCAACCGAGCAACCTTTCTGGAAAGAAACACTTCCTAAGGCATCGGGAGGTCAGGTCACGGCCGACCTCAGCGGACTCTCGGAAAGCGGACTCAAAGGACCGGAAGTCATTCGATTGATGCGCGCTGGTGCCATTGATATCGGCATGGGGGTATTCGCCTATGTGAGCAGCGACGATGCCATGTTTGAAGGCATTGACTTGCCTGGTATGGCACCGGATATCGATACCGCACACAAGATTGCACAGGCCTATCGACCTGTACTGGATAAACGCATGAAAGAGCGTCATGGCATCAAAATGCTTGCGACAGTTGCCTATACGGCTCAGGTAT
>JAFAGQ010000291.1 GCA_023422555.1 Pseudomonadota bacterium | reverse complement strand
TAACTGCATAAAAACTTCTTCAATCCAAAATCCTTTTCGTCCATCGTATTTTATAAAACTTTCTGACATTAGTAATTTAATTTAATTAATTTATTTGTACTGATATATGATGCAAAATTTTGCTGTACTGCAAATCCTGAAAATAGATTTTGTCCAGAAGATTAACAACTCCTGTCTTTATAAATCCTAATATATCCGGAATATCTTTTTCCGAAACCACAGAGGAAAGCCGCGGATAATATCGGTTGGTGGGTGTTGGCGAGGCGGGCATAGTGTTGTTTTTTAGTTCTTTATTAATGATACTTCTTACGGTACATAATCTTATTTTATTTTGTGATTCCTTAGTTTTATAAGGTGCTTTTTTATCAATTATTCAAAATCCACCAAAGAATCTTTGCAATGTTTTTCGCATCGTCAA
This sequence comes from Pseudomonadota bacterium, assembly GCA_023422555.1. GTDB lineage: Bacteria > Pseudomonadota > Gammaproteobacteria > Burkholderiales > Burkholderiaceae_B > Advenella. The sequence goes on along the minus strand of JAFAGQ010000291.1, from coordinate 2,649 downwards.
TTCCTCGATGATGCGTACCCTCTAAAGGAATATCCAAAATTGCTAATGCTCCTGCCATCCCTTGTTCGTGAATTAGTTTTCTTTTTAATGCAAACAAAGTTTTTACATTAATATGTGATGGTGAAAAAGGATAACCAATTTTTAGGTCTGTACACTGTTTTTGAAACTGTTTTAAGTCATATGCTCCAAAACTTGCCCACGCTCTACTTTGACTTTGATATTCTTTTTTGAGAATACTACAAGCTTCTTTAAAAGAAATTGCCTCTTTATTAAGCATTTCTTGTGTAATGGTGGTAAGCTCTGTACAAAAAGGACTAATAATAGACCTCTCTGGTTTTACTAAAATTCCTCTATTATCATAAATTTCTCCCGTATTTATATCTAATAAGCAAATACCAATTTCTATAATATCGCTCACCATATTTTCTGGAATATTGCCATCCCAACATGTTGCTTCTATATCCACAACTACAATTTTATCTAATAATTTTGTCATCAAAAAAAATTAAAAATTTGGTACAACAGGATTAACATTAGTAAAATAATTTAATTTTTCCGGTGTCATACCTATTTCTTGCAAAAAATCTCCTGTATCTTCTAAAAATCTGCTCAATTTAGTCCAATACCCCTCATTATTAAACATATTATACATCATTGTTATATTTTGTATAGTCCCATCGTCTGAAAAACTAAAACCAATCCAAGAATCATCTGGAAATAAATCTCCTGGATCTCCATCAGGTAGTTGTTGATTGCCATAGTAAAACACTTTATAAGCTCCTTTTGTTTGATTAGTAATAGTATCAAAAGTAACCGTTGCAATTGGATTTTCTGAGCTATCTCTGACCTCTTTGGCATATTCAGATTTGGTTTGCAAATTATTGTCATACCATCTAATCTCCCATATTGTATAGCCATTAATAATTTGTTTATTACTCTTTATTGCCCAATTTAATCCGATTCCAATGTCATTAAGTACCGCTGTTACATTTTCTGAAGGAGAAAGATAATACACCCCCCCCTTAAGAATATTTTCACGATAATCTTCTTCCTTTTTTAAAAATCCATCTATATAAATGTTCTTTGAAAATGAGTTTAGTTGATTGGCTTGTTGTTCTGTAATCAATTTATTGTTACTGTTAAAAAATTGTGTGGTTGTACTCATATAATTTATTTTTTAAAAGGCATTACCGGTAAAATATCATATGGAGTTCTTTGACAATTATAGAAACCATTTTATAAATCATAGAATTAATTTATTCTTTAAAAATTGGGAACGAGTGGTTGAACATTCGTGAAATAATTTATTTGGTTTTGTGTCATCATTTGACTAATAAAAAAATCACCATCATTAAGAAATTTATTTAAACTTGTCCAGTAACTTTCATTATTAATAATATCTTCATTCATACTAATCTGTTCTATCTGATTATTTTCATCAAAACTAAAACTAATATAAGCATCATCCGCAAAAAACATATCTAATTCATCCCAAGGAATGTGCATGCCTCCGAAATTAAATATTTTAAATGCCCCTTTTGGCTGATCTGTGACAACGTCATACTCCACAGTAGCAACATGCTTTCCCATACTATCATCAACACTTTTTGCATATTTCGATTTAAGCTGCAAGTTTTCGTCATACCATCTTATTTCCCATACAGTATATCCGTTTATAATTTGTTTATTACTCATTATTGCCCAATTAAGTTCAGGTCCTAATGCATTTAGAACTTCTGTTACATTTTCTCCCGGAGATAGATAATACTCCCCTCCCCAAAGTTTGTTTTCATAGTATACATCTTCCCTTTTAAGGGCATTATCCTCATAAAACAATTTTGAAAATTCACTTAACTGATTGGCTTGTTGTTCAGTTATAAATTTACTCCTATCATTCAAAAATTTTATTGTTGTGCTCATATGTTTATTTTATTATTAGTATTTAAAAGACATTGTTGGCAATACATCATAATCACTTCCTTTAATAATTATAGCAAAACCAATTTCAATACTTCCCTCTGAACTTACAGCTTTAAATAAATCTTGACCATTATTTTTTATAGCATTTCTGTACGGTTGATAAAGATCTCCCGGAGTGTTTATAAATATTAGCTCTTTATGAACTATTCCCTTTTGCAATGCCTTATCTATTTTATCTATTTCTTTTTGATATTTTTTAAATTCTTTCGTTCGTTTCTCCAAGCCAAACTGTTTTCTCTTCCAGTAACGTCTCATATTATTGGTTAATACTATGGCGTTGGACTTTGACATAAGAAGATCAACATCCAAATCATCTGGAGTGTCCATAATTTTCGGTGGAGGTGGACTTGGATTAACCTTTTCCAAATATTGTATATTATTAGTGTCTACAGGATCAGATATATTTCTTTTTTTCAAAACGCTTCCTTGAACGCGATACTCTATTATTTTACCGGTGAATAACGGAGTTTCTTCAAAAAAATTACGAACTTTATTGGAAAATAATTTATAGTCATTCAAATTTAGAAAACCAGAACAAAACCTCCCCGCTGCGCATTCTATGACAAAAACCAAATAAAATCTGTTAAATTTCACGATGCAAATTTATAAGTGTCAATATAGGGAGTTCCTCGGCTTATCACAGCGAAAACCCGGCTTATGAGCTTGCAC
>JAFAGQ010000235.1 GCA_023422555.1 Pseudomonadota bacterium | reverse complement strand
ACAATTGCAACTTTAGCGTATTCTTTGCAATTAATGACCGGCGCGCCTTGCGCGATATCAGTAAATACCCCGTACCGTCTTTAATCTGCAACATTCCACCCTTCATCACGGCTATCCGTGCGTATGCCCAGGCCGGTTTGTCTTGTGCAACCCGCATCCAGTCTGCGGCAAAGCGCCTTAGTTTTTTTATGATCATTCTTGGAATCGAAAGCTCCTGTGACGAAACCGGCGTAGCCCTTGTCAGTACGGAAAGCGGGCTGCTGGCCCATGCTCTGCACAGCCAGATCGCCATGCATCAGGCCTATGGCGGAGTCGTGCCAGAGCTGGCTTCGCGGGACCACATCCGGCGCGTGCTGCCACTGACGCGCGAAGTGCTTCGCCACGCAAATCTGACCCTTGCCGATATCGGTGCCGTGGCATATACGGCCGGACCTGGCCTGGCAGGGGCATTGCTGGTGGGCGCATCGGTTGCACAGTCCCTGGCCTGGAGCCTGAATGTCCCCACTCTACCCGTGCATCATCTGGAGGGGCACCTGCTGTCGCCCATGCTGGCCGATAGCGTGCCGGCATTCCCCTATGTTGCTTTACTGGTTTCAGGCGGACACACGCAACTAATGCTTGTACGAGCTATTGGTGACTACGAATTGCTGGGCGAGACGCTGGATGATGCCGCTGGTGAGGCCTTTGATAAGTCCGCAAAACTGATGGGACTGCCTTATCCTGGCGGCCCGGCGCTGGCTGCACTTGCCGCCAGAGGCAATCCGGGGGTGTATGAACTTCCGCGCCCCATGATGCATAGCGATAATCTGGATTTCAGTTTTTCCGGACTGAAAACGGCCGTGTTGACCACCTTGCGCAAGCTGGAAGCCGACGGCCCGCTGACGGAGCAGCAGCGACAGGATCTGGCCGCCTCCGTGCAAGGTGCGATTGTCGAGGTTCTGGGTCATAAAGCCATGAAAGCGGTCAAGGCCAGTGGAAGTAACCGGCTGGTGGTGGCGGGGGGCGTCGGTGCAAACCAGCAGTTGCGTGAGTTCCTGACCGCTCAGATGAACAAGCGCAAGGGAGAAGTTTTTTTTCCACCGCTGGCGCTATGTACAGATAATGGCGCTATGATCGCGCATGCCGCCGCCGAGCGTGTCAAGGCAGGGCTGGTAGATAAAATGCGAAGGCCTGATCAGGCAGCGGTACACCCGCGCTGGGATCTGGCAGATATCAGCGTTTGACTACGGCAAAGATTTTGAACTGAATGGCGATCGCATCCATTGACTACACCCATTGCTTTCAGATATTGACTACTATTGTGCCGGTCTCAGGATTTTTTCTTCTGACCGATACGTGATTCGGTTCCTGCCAGCAGATTGGATATGTTCTTCTTATGTTTGAAGAGCAATACGATTGTCAGGAAGCAGATAGCCAGGAACCAAGGCAGGTGAAACGGCCAGACTCGCAGGCCTCCCAGATAATAATAAAAGGGGGCAAAGACCGCGGCAACCAATGCTGCCAGCGAAGAATATCGGAAAAACACGGCAACAATGAGCCAGGTTGCGATCGTGGCCAGCGCCAGCCAGGGTTGCAGCGCAAACAGAATACCCACGGCCGTTGCCACACCTTTACCGCCTTTGAAGTTCAGAAAGCATGAAAAGATGTGTCCCAGAAACACGGCGATGGCCACCAGTGCGATATCCGTATTGTTAAAGCCTAAGTCGTCAGCAAAATGCATTGCCAGCGCAACGGCCAGCCAGCCTTTAAATGCGTCTCCAATCAGTGTGAGCAGCGCAGCTTTCTTGTTACCCGTGCGCAGCATATTGGTTGCACCCGGATTGCCGGAGCCAAAGGTACGCGGATCATCCAGACCAAACAGGCGACTCGAGAGGATGGCAAAGGAGACCGACCCAATCAGATAAGCGACAATCAGAGCAAGAAGGGTCCAGAGCGGGTTGTTCATTATCATCTTCGTCAATACCGGAAGTCACGATTATATACAGTTCCCTTTCGTGTTACCTAACGGGAAATGGCATGTCGTGTATCGGATGATCCATGTACAATACAGGGGAATCCTGTCTGCTTGCGATTTTGAATGTGCGATTTTGAATGAAACGAATACTGGTGTCCAACGATGACGGCTACAACGCCGATGGTGTGCAGGCTTTGGCTGAAGCTCTACGCGAGTTTGCCGAAGTCACGGTTGTCGCCCCCGAAGTCAATCACAGTGGCGCTTCCAATTCGCTGACGCTGAATCGGCCGCTTTCTGTACGTCGCACCCCCTCCGGTGACTATTATCTGAACGGCACGCCCTCCGACTGTGTTCACGTTGCGCTTACCGGTCTCCTGGACGAACGCCCCGATCTGGTGGTCTCCGGGATCAATAACGGTGCCAACCTGGGTGAAGATACGCTTTATTCAGGAACGGTGGCGGCCGCGACCGAAGGTTACCTTTTCGGCATTCCCTCTATTGCCTTTTCGCTGACAGAGAAAAACTGGCCCGAGCTGGAAGCAGCGGCAAAGATTTCTGCCGATATTGTCAGACACCAGCTTGCCAATCCCTTTCCGGCACCCGTATTGCTCAGTGTCAATATTCCGCCCGCGCCCGAACATCACTGGAGTTCGCTGCGCGTGACCCGTCTGGGTCGTCGTCATCCATCGCAACCGGTAATCAAAAGTACCAATCCGGCTGGTGAACCTATTTACTGGATCGGCATGGTGGGAGAAGTTGCCGATTTTGCAGACGATACCGATTTTGGCGCGACAAGTCAGGGGCTCATTTCCGTGACCCCTCTGCAACTTGACCTGACTCATTACAAACAATTGAATCAGGCACGCAGCTGGGTGGAGCTCAGCAATGCGTAAACCTCCTTTCGGCACAAATTCGAATACAAGAAATGTAAATGATGTTAACGAAAGCCGGGCACGCCTGTCTTTCCCCACGAACAAAATTAAAATCACCCCAACCAATAGTAATACGCGCATTATTGTTGCGGGATCTGCCGCCAGGCCGGCTTCAGCTGTTTCCAGTACTGCAGGTCGGGCAGGACAGAATATAGGATTGAACTCGGACCGTTTGCGCGGACTGATGGTCGAGCGGCTCAAACAAAAAGGCATCACTGATCAGCGGGTTCTTGATGCGATGCTTGCCGTTCCACGGCATGTCTTTATCGATCAGGGGCTCGCCAGCAGGGCGTATGATGACGCAGCGCTGCCTATTGGCTATTCGCAAACCATCTCGCAGCCCTGGGTGGTCTCTCGCATGCTGGCAACTGTGGCCGAAAACCGCCAGCCTCGCAAAGTACTGGAAATCGGTACCGGCTGTGGATATCAGGCCGCTGTCATGGCCGCAATGTTTCACGAAGTGTATACAATTGAGCGTATCAAGGCGCTGCATGAGATGGCCAGAAGTACTTTACGCGAGTTGAAACTTGTGTCCCGTATCCGGCTGGTCCATGGTGATGGTATGCTAGGCATGCCCACAGTTGCCCCATTTGACGCCATTATTATCGCGGCAGCCGGATTGCAAATCCCAACCGCATTGCTGCACCAGCTGGAAATAGGCGCCCGGCTGATTGCGCCAGAGGGCTCAGACCAGCAAAAACTGGTTCTGATTGAACGTACTGGTGTCAACAGCTGGGATCGTAAGGAACTTGAACCTGTGCGCTTTGTACCGTTGCGCGCAGGCGTACAATTGTGACAGGAGAAAATACCCGTTTTGCGTACAGGCGACGCACTCATCGAACAGGTAGGTAAAAACATATGCAGATTCATTCACTGAAGAAAAAATCCCCGGT
>JAFAGQ010000232.1 GCA_023422555.1 Pseudomonadota bacterium | reverse complement strand
CACGCTGTTCCTGTCCACGGACTTCGAGAGCATCAAAATAGTCACTCACGCTCTGCTCCTATGCCAGCCAGCGCTTGCGGCGGCGGTAAAATTTGGTATCGCGAAAACTCTTGCGGTCACCGCTTTCGATGCCAAGGTAGAACTCTTTCACATCGTCATTGGATGCCAGTGCCTGCGCCGTGCCATCCATCATGACGCGACCACTTTCCAGGATGTAGCCATAATCGGCATACCGTAAGGCAATGTTGGTATTCTGTTCGGCGAGCAGGAAACTCACGCGCTCTCGGGTATTCAGATCGCGCACAATCTCGAAAATTTCCTCAACGATCTGCGGCGCCAGCCCCATGGAGGGTTCGTCCAGAAGAATCATTTTGGGGTCCGCCATCAGCGCCCGGCCAATCGCGGCCATCTGCTGCTCTCCACCAGAGGTGTACCCGGCCTGGCTGGTTCGTCTTTGCTTGAGCCGCGGAAAATACTGATACACACGGTCCAGCGATGCCTCAAGATCGCCCTTGCTGATCTGGCGGGTATAGGCGCCTGTCAGCAGGTTCTCTTCGATAGTCAGATGCCCGAAACAATGGCGACCTTCCATCACCTGTACGACACCGCGCTTAACCAGATCGGCCGGCGTCATGCTGTCGACCCGTTCATCACGATAATGAATGGTGCCTTTGGTGACATCGCCTCGTTCGCTTTTGAGCAGGTTCGAGACAGCACGCAGTGTCGTGGTCTTGCCTGCCCCGTTGGCACCAAGCAACGCCACGATTTTGCCTTCCGGCACCACCAGCGACACGCCGCGCAGGACCAGAATCACGTGGTTATAGATGACTTCAATCCCGTTGACATTCAGAAGCAGTCGATCGGGTGCAGAAGTGGCAGCAGGAGTTGAAGATGGCGAGGTTTGCATAATGAAATTCCGCGATAGGCTACTGACATTGTTCATCCCCCGCAGCTATGGCGCGTTGGGGGATGAGCCTGCTCATGCGTTATGAAGATTCCTTGCTGCAGTCGCGAGGTGTGACCTTCTTGGCCTGTGCATACTTCTCGGCTTCGGACTTGACCAGCGGCCCGACATATTTCTGGTCAGCCTGATACAGATCCGATGCCGGCACGAACTTGCTGCCGTCCCACTGAACAATACGAGCCCAGTCTGCACCAACGTGATTCGAGCATGACGTCTTGATGGGTTTGATGATCTGATCAAAACCGATTTCCTTCAGGCGCGCCTCGGTCAGGTCCAGATTCTCAAAGCCCCAGCGTACCTGTTCGGACGTCATGTGCTGGCCTTTGCCGAATTTTTCCTGCGCGGTGCGAATGGCTTCCACCTGCAGCATGGAGATCACCAGACCACGGGTGTAGGCGATGGTGCCCAGGGTGTTCTTGCTGGAACCGTTGCCCTTGTCGAAGACATGCGTTTTCAGATCGTCATAAACTTTGCCCTTGGCTTCACCCGTGTTGTGAATGGTAATGGCGTTGTAGCCTTTGGCCACCTGACCCAGATCCTTCACATCGCCCTCGGAGCCAGCCCACCACACCGCGTAAATCTTGTCGCGGGCATAACCCGTTGATTGCGCCTCACGAATCGCGGTTGGGGTCATAATGCCTGCACTCCACAGCAGCACATAGTCAGGCCGTTTCTGGCGGATCTGCAGCCATGTGGATTTCTGCTCCACACCAGGCGCAGTGACCGGATACAGCTGTAATTCAAAACCATTGGCCTCGGCCCGGGCTTTGAGCAGCGGGATCGGCTCTTTGCCATAGGGCGAGTCGTGATACACAAGTGCAATTTTCTTGCCCTTGAGTTTGTCTTCGCCGCCCAGTTTTTTGGCGATATCCTGAATCATCACATCGGCTGCCGTCCAGTACGTGCCCAGCAGCGGGAAGTTCCATTCAAACACCGAGCCATCTGCAGACTGGGACAGACCATAGCCCACTGTTTCAATGGACACCTTGTCACCTGGCGCCTTGTCGGAAACCGCAAATGTGATACCGGTAGACTGAGAGTCAAAACCGGAAGCGCCGCCGCGTGCAGCCTTGAGACGTTCATAGCACTCGACGCCCTTGTCGGTTGCGTAGGCAGTTTCGCACTCTTCGTAGGAAATTTTTACGCCATTGATGCCGCCATCGCGTTCATTGACCAGTTTCAGATAATCAATTTTGCCATCAGCCCAGGGAATGCCCAGTGGTGCAAAGGAACCGGTGCGATAGGTCAGCAAGGGAATGAACTGCTCTTCGGCAGCCATGGTCTGTAGCGGGAGGGTACCCAGCACACCGGCAACGCTCATTGCAGCGACCCATTGTTTCATTTTCAGTTTCATTGTCTCTCTCCTTGGATTTGCATCCAGATAGGTTTTATTGGTTGAATACACGCAGCAAAGCAAACGGGATAAAACTAATGCGGAAACGGCCAGATCCGCAATTTTTCTTTCGCAATACTCCACAGGCGTGCCAGGCCATGCGGCTCTACAATCAGAAAAAACACAATCAGCGCACCGAACACCATATGCTCGATATGCGTCGCTGTATCCACCGCCAGCGACAGTCCCAGCATTTCAGGAATCCGGTTCAGCAGAATCGGAATCAGCACAATGAATGCCGCCCCGAAAAAACTTCCTACAATGGAACCGAGTCCGCCAATAATGACCATAAATAGCAACTGAAATGAACGGTTCAGATCAAAGGCAGACGGTTCCCAGGAACCCAGATGGATGTAGCCCCACAAGGCGCCTGCGACTCCCACAATAAAGGAGCTGACGGCAAACGCACTGAGCTTGGCATACATGGGTCGAATACCGATCACTGCCGCCGCCACATCCATATCGCGAATGGCCATCCACTCGCGTCCGATGGCGCCGCGCACCAGATTTTTGGCCAGAATCGCAATCACAATCACAAGTGCAAGAACGAAAAGATACTTCTGCATCGGCGTCTGCAAAGGCAGGCCGAAAAAATCCAGCGACGGTACCGACACACTGCCCGATGAGGAATTGTTGGTAAAGAATGGAATGCGCAGAAACGTCCAGTCCACAAAGAACTGCGCAGCCAGCGTTGCCACGGCCAGATACAGGCCACGGATACGCATACTGGGAATGCCGAACAGAATGCCCACAAGCGTGGCAAAGACTCCGCCCATCAGCAACTGAATGATCAGAGGCAGATCGGGAAAGCGCACGCCAAAATTCCAGGCAGCGTAAGCACCTACTGCCATGAAGGCGCCGGTACCCATGGAGATCTGACCGCAGTAACCCACCAGAATATTCAGACCAATGGCCGCCATGGACAGGATCAGAAAGGGAATCATGATGCCGCCCAGAAAATAATTGCTGGAGAGCAGCGGAATCAGCACGATGGCAACGAAAAGCAACAGACCAATGAAAATGCGATCCTGGCGCACCGGAAAAATCTGCTGATCCTGGCGGTAACTGATTTTGAACTGACCGTTCTCACGATAAAACATAGGGTCTCTCCTGCCTTCTACACACGGTCAATGATTTTTTCGCCGAACAGCCCTTGCGGACGGAACAGCAGAAAGACCAGCGCCAGCACATAGGCAAACCAGATTTCTATGCCACCGCCAACGAAAGGTCCGATATAGGCCTCGGACAGCTTCTCTCCCACGCCGATAATCAGGCCGCCGATAATGGCGCCGGGCACTGAGGTAAGCCCGCCCAGAATAACCACAGGCAGCGCCCGCAATGCCGCCGTGGAAAGCGTAAATTGCACACCAAATTTGGACCCCCAGATAATGCCGGCCACCAGAGCCACAATGCCAGCTACCACCCACACGATGACCCAGATCCGGTTCAACGGAATGCCGATGGATTGCGCGGCCTGATGATCATCGGCCACTGCACGCAGGGCTCTGCCGGTAGAGGTGTACTGGAAAAAGAAAGCCAGCAGCGCAACCAGCACCGCTGAAATCACGGCTGCAGTCAGGTCCTCAAGGCTGATCAGAATCCCGCCTTCAAAGACAGAGTCCAGAATAAAGGCCGGGTCTTTGGGCATGCCCACGTTGATGGAGTAGACCGAACTGCCAAACACAATCTGTCCCAGACCATCCAGGAAATAACTGATACCCAATGTCGCCATCAGCAGTGTGGTTGCCTCCTGATTGACCAGATGACGCAGCACCAGACGCTCCACCAGAAAGGCGATCAGCACCATCACGGCCGCACTCACAATAAATGCCAGAACATTGGCCAGCAACAGGTTCTCAAAGCCCAGCCATTGCGGAATCCACACTGAGAACCGCGCCATGGCCAGGGCCGCCACCAGTACCATGGCGCCCTGTGCGAAATTGAATACCCCCGATGCCTTGAAGATAAGCACAAAACCCAGACCGACCAGCGCATAAAGCATGCCGCTCATCAGGCCTCCAAACAGCGTTTCCAGAAAATAGGCCATGATGATCAGTGCTCCACACCCAGATAGGCCCGAATCACGTCCGGATTCGAGCGCACTTGCGCCGGCGAGCCATCGCCGATTTTTTTACCGTAATCGAGTACCACGACACGATCAGAGATATCCATGACCACGCCCATATCATGTTCGATTAACACAATTGTCGTACCAAACTCGTCATTGACATCCAGAATGAAGCGGCTCATGTCCTGCTTCTCTTCAATATTCATGCCCGCCATGGGTTCGTCAAGCAACAGCATGCGCGGTTCCATGGCCAGCGCACGCCCAAGGTCAACGCGCTTTTGCAAACCATAAGGCAGGCGTCCGACAGGCGTCTTGCGATAGGCTTGGATTTCCAGGAAGTCGATAATATTTTCCACAAACTCGCGATGCGCGATCTCTTCCTTCTCTGCACCAAAGATACGGAAGGCCTGCGACAACAGACCGCTTTTCATGCGCAGGTTGCGACCCGTCATAATATTGTCCAGAACGCTCATGCCCTTGAACAGCGCCAGATTCTGAAAGGTTCGGGCCACGCCCATTTCTGCGGCGCGACGCGGCGTCATGCGACCAAACTGTTTGCCGTCAAAATGAATGGCGCCGTCCTGCGGCACGTACACACCATTTATCACATTCAACATAGAGCTTTTACCGGCACCGTTAGGACCGATGATGGCGCGAATCTCATGTTCACGAACATTGAAGGAAATGTCGGTCAGCGCCTTGACGCCACCGAACCGCAGCGAAATATTCTGCATGTCCAGAATCACATCACCAATGCGTGTATCTC
>JAFAGQ010000173.1 GCA_023422555.1 Pseudomonadota bacterium | reverse complement strand
GGATACTGCCCAGAAAAGGGAGAATTAGCAGCAGGATTAATGACATTAAATGCTATTTGATAAGAATTACGATGAATTATTACTATAATACTTTATCTAGCCGTCCTGCCGAATAAATTTATTCTGTGTTCCTGAATTTTTGCTGACAAACCGTGCTACTTATATGCACGGCGCTTGAAAATATTTACTGCTGCAAATCTGCCACAGTCCCTTTATAGAGAATGGTTCCGGACGGTCTGTCATTGCGTGAACCGCCATCGGGCTCCAGACTGATCAACAACTGATCGCCCGCCTCAATGGCACCGACCTTATCGGCAGGCAAACGGAATGCCTTGCTTTCGCGTATTAAACCCAGTGCCTGATCATGGCCTGAGGACCGTTTCCACGCCTGAAGCACCAGGCCATCAGATACAGTCTGGCTGACGACGGGCGTAAAAAGTGCAGCGCCGGCGTCATTGATTCGAACCACCCAGCCGGTTTGGGACTGACTCATTGATGAATCGAGCACGGCAATTTTGCGCGGCAGATCAGAGGGTGGGGTGCCCCAATACCACAACGCAAGGGCCGCGATGGCAAGCACCAGCGCCAGTGCGCGCCAGAACGAAATCATGTACCACAGTTTGCGCAGGCCACTTTTGAGTCCTGAAACAGACTGGGCCTCGTTGCCGTCATCCTCCAGGAGCTCGGGCTCTGCCGGCGCACCCTGGCGTGCCGGTTTGATAAATGCCGCTTTTTTGATTCTGTCCCACAATCGGCTGCTGGCAACCTGAACAGGTAACTGACTCAGAAAATGCGTAAATTGCGCCTCCCACAGCAAGGCAATTCTGGCAACGCCATTGTCGTCATTCATCAGCTTATAAACAAGTTTTTCCTCATTCTCCGACAGACCACCCAGCACATATTCGCCCATTTTTTCTGTGGCGGTGTGTGGCGGTGAAAACTCCGGCAAATGTTTGGCCAGATGCTGCAGTCCAAGAAAAAGGTTTTCCTTGAAGCGTCCCAGGGGCATGCCTACCTTGGTGGCCGTTTGCGCCTGTGACATGCCGCTGAAATACATATTGATCATGGCTTTTTGCGGCTCTTCGGGCAACTCTTCCAGATGCAGATAAAAGGCCGGTGTTGCGGGCAGGTCTTCACGCACGTCGGCGTGCAGATTGCTGCTGACTTCATTCAGCACAGACTCGTTCTGATCTTTGCTTGCTGCCTGAATGGCATCGTAGTGTTCCTTGAAGATCTGACTGATACGGTAACGAAGTATCGAATAGATCCACCCATGAGCCGGCCCCATCTCGTCTTCATAAGCCTGCGCATTGTTCCAGATCAGCACAAACGCAGACGCCACAGCCTGCTCGGCAAGGTTGTAATTGCCCAGAACCCGTAATGAAAGGGCAATCATGTGCGGGGCTTCGTGCCTGTACAAAGCCTGCAGTGCGCTTTTCTGTCCTTTTGCACACGCTTTCAAGATTCGTTCGTAGTTAAAAGGGGTATTTCTGGCAAACATTTACTTTTTCCAGGCGATTTTGGGTGAAAATAGACTCAAGTTTACCTGTAAACCAGCGTATTGCCTACGTTTGCCATACGCTTCGTGGACCGGCAAAGGATTTGGCGCCACAATCAAAGGAATGCAATGCAGCACGATCAGGCTTACACAGACAAATTTGGTCTGAACAACAAAGTTGTATTTATCAGCGGCTCAACAAGGGGACTGGGCCTGGAAATGGCTTCGGCCATGGCACGCAGCGGCGCACTGGTGTATATCAACGGGAGAACCGCCGACTCTACCGAACAAGCCTGTCAGCGGCTCGCCCGACTGGGGATAAGCGTCAAAGGTCTGTCGGGGGACATGTCTCAGCAGCAGGAGATCGATCGCTGCATGCGACAGCTTGAAGCAGAACAGGGTCGCTGTGATGTGCTGGTGAACAATATGGGAATTCGAATCCGTCAGCCGCTGGCCGATTTTGACCTGGCGCAAATGCGCCAGATGCTGGAAGTAAATCTGCTGGGCGCCATGTATCTGTCGCAACAGGCAGCCGCCATGATGAACAGGCAACAATGGGGACGAATCATTACTGTGACCTCGGTCGCCGGTCAGGTGGCCCGTCACGGAGACGGAGTCTATCCGATCACCAAACAGGGACTGACCGGAATGGTGCGGGCGCTGGCAGTTGAATTTGCGACTTCCGGAATAACCAGCAATGCCATTGCACCAGGAACGTTTGCTACAGAGACCAATCTGGAAATGGTAAGTTCAGCCGCTGGCGAGCGTCTCGCAGCGCGTAACCCAACGGGCCGCTGGGGCAAACCTGAAGAGATCGCCGGTCTGGCGGTCTTTCTGGCATCAGACCTGTCCTCGTATATTAACGGACAGGTCATTGCTGTCGATGGCGGGCTCTCGGTGCTTTTCTGAACCCGGCGCAATTGCGGCGCCGGTTAACTATTCGTCGTGTTCAGAAAAGACCTGCACTGGCCGGAAGATACTCCTGGTCAGCGGAACAGGATCAATCAACAGAGAGATTGAGCTTTTCTATCAGCGGCTGCCAGCGAGCCTTTTCCTGATTCATATATTCGTGAAAGGCTTCCGGGGTGCTGGGAATGGGATCCATGTATTGGTCTTTGAGTTTTTTCTCGACGACAGGATCCTTGAGTGCTGTCAGCAGCGCATCAGTGAGCGTATTGCGAATCTCAATGGGTACTTTGGAGGAAATCACGAAGCCTGACCAGGCCGCACCTTCAATTCCCGGCGCACCTGCCTCGGAGACAGTTGGAATATCAGGCAAGGAAGCGCTGCGCGTGGCACTGGTCTGCGCCAGGGCAACCAGTCGGCCTTCCTTGACCAGCGGCAATACGGCAATGGGCGCCAGCGCGGTAAATTGCGTATCGCCTGCAATCAGGGAATTGAGCGCAGCCGGCGAAGACGGGTAGGGGACCGCCGTTGCCTTGCCATTGACGGCCTGCAGCATCAGTTCCATGGAAAGATGCGAACCGGTGCCATTACCCGATGTGGCATAGTTCAGCTTGTCAGGCTCGGCCTGGATTTTCTTGATGAGTTCTTCGAGAGAGCTGATCCCGGATTTTTTGGTCACCACGATCACATTCGGCTGCGTCACGGCCATGGTTAATGGCGCCAGATCCTTTTCCGGGTTATAGGGCAGATTCTTGTAGATGAACTGGTTGTTTACCAGTGGACCTGTGATGGAGATACCAAAGGTGTAGCCGTCCGGTTTGGCTTTGGCAACCTGGTTTGTGCCGATATTGCCGCCCGCACCCGCCTTGTTTTCCACCACGATGGTCTGGCCCAGTTTCTTTTCCGCACTCTGAGCGACCAGTCGTGCGATCTGATCGGGCGTAGAGCCTGCGCCAAAAGGCACAATCAGCGTCAGCGGATGCTCGGGCCATTTGGCTGTATCGACAGTTGCTGCCTGTACATTCAATGACAATGTTGCGGTGGCAAGGCCGGCCAGCGCCAGCCGCAAAATGGTTTTTCTTTTGTTATTTTGCATATTACGAATAGATCCTTTGGAACAATATCAATCAATCAGTCCATCGTCTTAGCGATCCTGGCCTGTCATAATTTTCAGAAAAATTTCATAGGGCTGCAAATGTGCAGGGCTCTCGTCGGCACTCAGGGGATTCTGCTGAATGCGCATATATTCGGAATAGGGAAGTGTTTTTTTCAGTTTTTCGAAGCGCGCCTCACATTCCGGAAACATGTCCGTCTCGGCCGGATCGTCGGTATAACGAGTGGCATATTCCGCTGTCATACACGTGATAATCGCACGCTCTCGATCAAACTGCGAATACTCGCCTGCCACTTCCTGCGGCCGCTGCAGACTGATCCATAAATAGCCGCAGGCCACCAGCACAAAAAGCGCTGCAATCAGATACTTGATAAAACGCATGCGGTCCCGGGTGTCTTTCATGAACCAATGTCATCCTTTTTCAGGCCGAAAAGAATGGTTGCCAGTTTCTCATAGGCAGTTTTGGAATTTTTCGGCAGGCTGTCAAAGACATCATGCAATGAGTACTTCATGCGATAGGCGCGTTCAAAACTTTCATAGACTTCGGTCTGCTGCTCGCGCAGTTCGCGTGCCGATACCTCTTTAAGCAGTTCACCGTACGCAGCTTTGCATTCGCTTGTGACCGTTTCAATAGCGGCCTTATCGATATACTGGGCGCTTAGCATCAGGGCCCCGCGCGTGACGATGCAGTCTGAAGTCAGAGACAATCGCAGACGTTCATCATCCTGCCTGTCTGAACAGGCACTCACAAGCAGAAGAACAGAGAGGATGAGCGGAAGTTTGAGCATCAGTCTGCGGTAGACAGGCCTGCGAGCCGGACTGCCATGCCAACGACAGGCTGGCATAAGAGCAGACGAAACATTCAGGCGAGGCTGCCAGATTCGGAAATGGCTGGAAACGAAAACTATACACGGAAATCGGACGAAATTGAGTCGAAATCAGTAAAATCGATGTTCATGACTGCCCCAAAATTTCCCTCCCCATGCTGCGCCGGTTAAACCGCAGCAGCATGTTCCGATTGCGTCCCGGCGCCGTACTGCTGGTATCGCTATGTCTTCTTGTACAGTGGACGCCTGCGTCTGCCCAGTCGGATGAGGATCTGGACGCAGTGGCAGAGGTGCCGGCGCCGGATTCCGATGTTCGCACCACGATACGGGGACTGGAGGATGACCTTGCACCGCCCAAGGGATGCAATCGCAATGGCTGCGGGCCTTCACTGAAGCTCGATCTGAAGGTGATGGGATTTTTGCCTTCGCCACTCTCAAAAAGCTACGTCTCTTCGCGCTTCGGACTGCGCATGCACCCCCTCTATCAGGAAATGCGCTTTCATGCGGGGGTAGATCTGGCGGCGCCCCTGGGGAGCGACGTCAAGGCGACCCTGGGTGGTAAGGTCTCATTCGTCGGTGGCAAGGGCGGATATGGGAATACAGTGGTGATTGACCATGGTGCCGGCTATCAGACACTCTACGCGCATTTACAGAAATTCGCCCCGCGCCTGGCCGCGGGCAGGGTAGTGGACAAAGGTGAGGTGATTGCCTATCTGGGAGACACCGGAAAAGTAACCGGTCCGCATCTGCACTATGAAATTCGCTATAACGATCATCCTGTCAATCCGCTTACCGGGCAGGGCGCAGTCGGGATAGGTCGAATTGAAAAGACATCAGCAATAAAGGGTGGCCGAAGTCAGCGCATGCGCAGCGGGCGTATTCGAACCATTATCCGCCATTGAGTCGGGGCAATGGGCAGGCCGAAGATTTAAGCGTTGAAGGGCATGAAGCGCCTATAGGGCAGGAAGCGCCTGGAGGACATGAACGGCTTGTGAAAGGAATCAAGAGTCCGCAGGATTGAAAGAAGCTGTATTCCATGGCTGTGTTGCCACTATTTTCTGCATAAAATCAATAAAACACTGGATTCTCAGAGCGAGTTGCGTATTCCTATAGTAGACCGCATGAATAGGCTGTATCGGGGACTCGGTCAGGGACGGCAATACACGAACCAGACTTCCCTTGCGGATATCCTCAAAGGTCATGAATTCAGACAGACAGGCGATACCCTGTCCGGCAAGCGCCAGATGTCGCAAAGTCTCGCCGTTGGATACTGCCAAACCGGGGGTAATCTGGAAATTGCCATCGCCCTGCGGTTCGGGCACAGGCCATTCGTTCAGACTCTCGGGTTGGGTGAATCCCAGCAGATTGTGGTTCGCCAGATCCTGCACGGTTGCGGGAATGCCTCGCCGCGCAAGATAATCCTGGCTGGCCAGAAGATTCAGTCTGCTGTTGCCAAGCAGGCGCGCATGCAATGTGGAATCCTGCAAGGTCCCAATGCGGATGGCAATATCGGTGCGTTGTGCCAGCAGATCAATATAGGTCTCATGCGTATCAAGCTGCAGCTCAATATTGGGGAAATGCTGCCGGAACTGACCGATAAACGGAACAATCATATGCAACATGAAGGGCGTGGCAGCATTGACGCGAAGTCTGCCCGCGGGCGACTGGCGACGCAGGCTCAGCATCTCCTGCATTGCATGCATTCGGGACAGAATGTCTCTGGCATGGTCAAGCAGGAATCTGCCTTCCTCGGTCAGATTCATGCGACGCGTTGTACGATTCAACAGCGTCGTACCGAGAGCCCCTTCCAGCCTTGCTAATGTGCGGCTGACTGCAGATGGTGTCAGCCCCAATTGTTCTGCCGCCGCGCTGATTGAACCGCTATCGATCACGGTAACAAAGACAAGCAGATCGTCGGTGTTACCAGACAGCGTGGCAGCTTTCTGTATCATTGCTTAGACAACGGTGAGGGTAACATCCACGTTTCCACGGGTCGCATTGGAGTAGGGGCAGATTGCATGTGCCTTTTGCACCAGATCTTCCAATTGTGCGCGATCAATGCCGGGTGCCGCGATTTTCAGTTCCACTTCAATGCCGAATTCCTGGGCAATGGGGCCGATACCCACACTGCCATCAATTCTGGTGTCATCGGGCAATTTGACTTTTTCACGTGAAGCTGCCAGTTTCAATGCGCCAAGAAAACATGCAGAATAACCTGCGGCAAAAAGCTGCTCCGGATTAGTGCCATCACCACCGCCACCGCCGAGCTCCTTGGGGGTTGTGAGCTTCACATCCAGCACATTATCAGATGAAACAGCACGGCCATCCCGGCCGCCTGTGGCACTGGCGTGTGCAACATAAAGTACTTTATCAACAGCCATCATCATCTCCTGGTTGAGGGAAAACTATCTGCGTTGATACCGTTATAGCACTAATGCGGCGTGATTCCCTGCGAAGACCCTGCGCTCCTGGAGGGAATGGATGGGGCAGGCTTGCCACTGGACACGGGCTGCCACCCGCCGCCCAGCGTTTTGAACAGGGCCAGTCGATTGAGCTGTTCGGCCAGCCGCAGGGAAATCAAATCCTGCTGAGCGGTATAGTAGGCACGCTGGGCGTCAAGAACCTCAAGAAAGCCGTTGCCGCCTCCGCGTGTGAACAGGGCATTGGACAACTGAAAGCTGCGATAGGTGGAATCCACCAATGACTGTTGTGCCTGGAGTCTGGAAGAAATCGTTGTACGTACCGCCAGCGCGTCCGCCACCTCGCGGAAGGCAGTCTGTATCGTTTTTTCGTAAGTGGCAAGCAGGATGTCCCGCTCGGCCTTGCTCAGATTCAGATTTGCGCGGTTGGCTCCGCCATCAAAAATGGGCAGGCTGACAGAAGGCGCGAAACTCCAGGCCAGCGTTCCGCTACCAAAGAGGCCCGAGAGACTGCTACTGGCCGTTCCCGCTGAACCCAGCAGAGAAATGCTGGGGAAGAAAGCCGCTCTGGCAGCACCAATATCAGCATTGGCCGCGATCAGATCGTGTTCGGCAGCCAGCACGTCAGGTCGTTGTTGCAGCACTGTAGAAGGCAGGCCGGGAGGCGGCATGACCAGGCGCGAAACAGCACGTCCCTGCAGTGCGAAATCTGCTTCGGGCAGCATTGTTGGCGGCACAGGCGTGCCGGTCAGAAGCGTTAGGGCATTCTTGTCCTGCGCCAGTGTCGTCTCATATTCGGCAACTTTCACTTTTGCTGCATCTACCGTACTTTGCGACTGCGCCAGCGTCAAACCGGATTCAGCCCCCAGTTCGTGACTGCGTCGAATCAGTTCATGAGATTTCTGCTGATTGACCAATGTGCTGCGCGCGAGCTGCAGTTGCTGACCGGTAGCTTCCAGCTGCAGCCAGGCCGCGGCAATTTCGCTGACCAGACTGATCTGGGCACTGCGGCGACTTTCCTGTGCCCCAAGGTAACGTTGCATGGCGGCGGCCTTGAGGTTACGTATCTTTCCGAAGAAATCAATTTCGTAACTCGTCAGACCCAGGTCTACGGAATATCGGGTCGAAAGTGTCGTTTCCCCTGAATTGGAAATGCTGGCGGGTGTGCGGCTGCGACTGACTTCGCCGTCGACACCCACTGCAGGCAGACCATCAGCCCGTGCAATACCGTACTGCGCACGCGCCTTCTCTATATTCAGACTCGCTATACGCAGGTCGCGATTATTCTCCAGACCAAGCCTGACTACGTCGCGCAGTCGAGGATCGGTAAAAAACTGTTGCCAGTCAAGATCATTGGCCGTCGGCAAACCAGCGGCGGTCGACATTGCCGGATTCTGTGGCCATGACCCTTGTACCGGTGCGGCCGGCTGATGGTATTCCGGTGCCAGATTGACACAGGCGCTCAGACCCAGGGGAATGGCAACTGTCATCAAACGGCGCAAAACGTTAACGGGATAAATCATACGGAGTCGCCTGTCCTTTCACTTTCCGGCTTGTGATGTTCGTGATTGTCATGGTGTCCATGCCGCTTGCGGCGGAGACTGCGAACCATCACAAAAAACAGCGGGACAAAAAAGATACCCAATGCTGTACCCACGATCATACCGCCCAGTACCGCGGTACCGATGGCGTGGCGGCCACCTGCGCCGGCGCCAGTACCAATGGCCAGCGGCAGCACACCAAAACCAAAGGCAAGAGAGGTCATCAGAATAGGACGAAGACGCTGACGCACGGCTATGAGCGTGGCTTCCAGCGCAGATCGACCCTGTTCCTGCAACTGCTTGGCAAATTCAACAATCAGAATCGCATTCTTTGATGTCAGCCCCACGGTCGTTAACAGGCCAACCTGGAAGAACACGTCATTATGCAAGACACGCAATGTCGTAAACGTCAATGCACCGAGAATTCCCAGCGGCACGACCAGAATGACGGCAAACGGGACCGACCAGCTCTCGTATAGGGCTGCCAGACACAGGAACACAAATAATATGGAAATGGCGTAGAGCAGGGGAGCCTGAGCGCCGGAAATACGTTCCTGCAACGACGCGCCGGTCCATTCGAAGCCGATTCCGGCGGGCATCTGTTTCAGTACATCCTCCACGGCTCGCATCGCGTCACCGGAACTGACTCCGGGAGCGGCATCCCCCTGAAATTCCAGTGCCGAACTACCATTATAGCGACTCAGTTCAGGCGAGCCGAAGGTCCAGTTAGTACTGGAGAATGCCGTAAACGGAACCATCTCACCCAGCGTGTTGCGCACATTCCATTGATTGATATCGGTGGGAAGCATGCGGTAAGGCGTGTCCCCCTGGACATAGACGCGTTTGACACGTCCGCGATCCAGAAAGTCATTGACATACGTTCCGCCCATGGCCGTCGACAGCGTACTATCGATGGCATCGGTATTCAGGCTCAGTGCTCCGGCCCGGGCATCATCAATGCTGACGGCAAACTGCGCAGCATCTTCCGGCGCGTCAATACGCACATTCGTCAGCTCAGGCCTTTCGGAAAGCAGTTGTACCGCCTTGCGACTGGCATCAATCAGCGCATCGTGACCCAGACCGTTAACATCCTGGAGAAAGAAATTGAAGCCCGAACTGGAACCCAGTCCACGCACAATGGGAGGAAGCGTCGCCACAATATGGGCATCCCGTATATACGAGAGATCTTTGGTTGCCTTGCGCGCAATTGCCGCCGACGATTGCTCCGGCAGAGGTCGCAAAGACCAGTCCTTAAGCGTGACGTAGGCTCGAGCCGAGCTCTGGTCACCGTTACGTCCGGTGATACTGGTAATACTGCGAACGTCAGGTAACTTCAGGAAATACTGTTCGATTTCGCGCATGACCGGTTGCAGTCGTGCATCCGTGGCGCCGGCAGGCAATGTGATCTGCAGTCGCACGGCTCCCTGATCTTCTGACGGCAGGAAAGACGTGGGCAGGCGCAAGAACAGTAAAGCCATGACCACAAGGACAATTACGTAAACAATAAGGCCACGTTTCGGTCTTTTCGTGACACCCGAGACGGTGCGCTGGTAGCGATCTGCAGTCCGGTCAAATCGCCGATTGAACCCAATAAAAAACCTGTCAACATAGCCGAACAGCCCTTTGCGCGCGGCGGTCGGGTCAATGTGTTCGCCTTTTTTGACAGGCTTGAGCAGGCTCGCACAAAGCGCGGGAGTCAGTGTAAGCGCAACTGTCACAGACAGTACCATTGCCGACACGATGGTAATGGAGAACTGCCTGTATATGACGCCGGTGGACCCGCCAAAAAAAGCCATGGGGATGAACACAGCAGACAGCACCAGCGTGATACCCACCAGCGCCGGCGTGATTTCCCGCATGGATTTGCGCGTTGCCTCACGAGGCGGCAGGCCCTGTTCGTGCATGACCCTTTCTACATTCTCTACCACCACAATGGCATCATCCACCAGCAGACCAATGGCCAGGACCATCCCGAAAAGAGTCAGAGTGTTAATGGAGAATCCTGCAACCGACAGCACACCAAAGGTACCAAGCAGCACCACCGGCACGGCAATGGCGGGAATCAGAGTCGCCCGCAAGTTCTGCAGGAACAGGTAGATCACCAGAACCACCAGCACCATGGCTTCCAGCAGCACCTTCACTACTTCATCAATGGATGCACTGATAAACGGGGTGGAATCAACACCAATAAAGGTTCTCAGATTGTTCGGAAAAAAGGGCTCCAGTTCGGCCAGCTTTGCACGAACGTCCTCAGCGACTTTAACGGCATTGGCCCCGTCAGCCGCAATAATGCCCATGGCGGCGCCGGGCTGCCCGCCAAGCCTGGACTGAATATTGAGATTTTCTGCGCCCAGTTCCACGCGGGCAACATCGCTGATGCGCACGATCGCGCCATCGGGCGAGGATTTCAATACCACCTTGCGAAAATCATCCGGGGTCTGGAGCATGCTGCGCGCCGTGATGGTCGCATTCAGCTGCTGGCCTTGCGCGGCCGGCAATGCACCCAGCTGACCGGCAGAAACCTGCACGTTCTGTTTCTCAATGGCAGCGGTGACGTCGGAAGGCATCAGGTTATAGCTGCTCAGCTTTTTGGGATCCAGCCAGATACGCATGGCGTAACCGGTACCCAGTGTCTGGACTTCACCCACGCCATCGATACGGCTGATCACATCCACCAGATTGCTGGTGATGTAATCGCCCACGTCCACAGGCGAGGCACTGCCGTCTTCGGAATATAGCGAAACCACCATCAGGAATTCTTCGCCGCCTTTGGTGACCGTCACACCGCGGCTTTGCACCTGCTGGGGCAGACGCGACATGGCCTGCTGCAGGCGGTTCTGTACCTGCATCTGGGCGACGTCAATATTGGTTCCGGCATCAAAGGTCAGCGTGATACGGGCGCGACCAGAGGCGTTGCTGGCGCTGCGCATGTAAAGCAGATTATCCAGCCCCTTCAATTGCTGCTCGATCACCTGCGTGACAGAGTCTTCAACTGTTTTGGCAGAAGCGCCTGTGTAGTTTGCCGTAATGGCCACGCGTGGCGGTGCAATGTCCGGGTATTGTTCCAGGGGAAGGGTGTGAATGGACGCCAGACCGGCGAGCATGATCACAATGGAAAGTACCCATGCGAAAATCGGGCGGCTGATGAAAAACTGTGCCATTCCCCGATTCCTAACTGCGCTTGGCGGCGCTTTCTACGGGCCGAACCAGGCTGCCCGGTCTGACATGCTGCGATCCTGCAATCACAACGCGATCGCCTGCAGCCAGGCCATTGAGCACTTGCCAGTTGTCACCGATTGCACGACCCACCACGACAGTCCGCTGCTGAATCTTGTCGGCGTTATCGACAATCAGAGCCACGGTGCTGGAGTCGGGACGTCGGGTGACCGCTCGCTGCGGCACCAGTACAGACTGATCCCCGGTACTGTTTTCAAGAACAGCCCGCACATACATGCCCGGCATCAGCACACGGTCAGGGTTGGGAATTTGCGCGCGCAGGGTGATGGTGCCGGTACTGGCATTGACTGTCACGCCGGCAAAGTTCAAATGCCCTTTCAGAGGATACATCTGACCGTTCTCCAGGCGCAGACGAATAACTGCATCGTTTTCGGAAGCGGCCTGCAGGCGCCCGGCACTGATATCATCTTTCAGTTGCAATAATTCAGCAGAAGACTGGGAAACATGCACATACACCGGATCCAGCTGCTGTACCGTTGTGAGTGCGGTCGTCTGGTTGGCGGTCACTAATGCACCCGGTGTCACATTGGACAGTTCAACCCAGCCATCGATGGGGGAAACGATTTTTGTATAGTCCAGATTGATTTTTGCACGCTGTTCCTGTGCTTTAGCCACCGCCAGATCAGCCGCGGCCTGCTGTGCCTCTGCCTGCGACGTTTCATTGATCTGTGCACTGATCGCATCTATACGCACCAGTTCACGATTGCGTTTAGCCACAGTGCGTAAATTGGCCAGTGTAGATTCTGCCTTGCGTACACTGGCTTTGGCAGCATTGTATTCCGCTTCATAGACGGCCGGGTCAAGCTGATATAAAACCTGTCCCGCCTTTACCTGACTACCTTCCGTGAACAGCTGTTTCTGCACGATGCCATTGACCTGTGGACGAATTTCGGCAACCAGCGGAGACACCGTGCGGCCAGGCAATTCCGTATCAAATGTAATGCGTTGCGGTTTTAGCGTTGTTACACTGACTTCCGGCGGTCCTTCCTGCGCCTTGGGCGCCTGTGGGGCATCATCGCGGGAACAACCGGCAAGCAGCAGGCTCAACAGAATGACAGTAATCAGCAGTAATGAGCTCGACAGGCGTAACGTAGCGCCGGACTGGCTCGTTGTGGGTGTGGCTGTTTTAATCATGTGGCATCATCAAAAAACGGAGCAGGAGATGGCAGGATCACAATCCCCCTGACGCAATGTCCGTGAACGGGAGAAACCCGTTTTTCGAGTCTGGGCCTAAGCCGAATCCGCCGGCGAAACCCGCGGAACAGACGAATCGCGAAAATAGTATCATGATTACACAGTATTTCAGTTGAAACTTTTGTATCACCCGTTCAAATTGCACTATATCTAAGCAAAACAGCAATTTGCAGCGTTTTTCGTAATCGTTTGAAAGGCCTGTTACAACGCACGGGCGCTGATATCGGGTGCGATTTTTTGAGATACGGGTAAAGGCTTTGTATTCCAGCCAGGGAAATCGCTTATAGCGTTAAGACATCCGTAAAATAGGGTGCTTGATAACGGTGAATTACTTCTTACTATCCGGACGAATCTGACGTTCGACGAGCTTGATTTCGTCATCGCTCATTCCGGACGTCACATAAAACTTGCGACGTTGTTCTGTAACGGAGGACACTTTTTCAATGATGCTGTCGACCTGACTATTCGTCAGGCCCCAATGAAGTGCACCCGCACGCGCATTCTCCAGGGTACCGATTCGGCCGCCGGCTGCTCCGACTCCATCTACTCCGGGCCCGATGTGAAGCATATGTTTTAACGTGCCTTCCTGTGTCACAACATCAAAGAGAGGAGAGAGTCTGTATCTGAACCCCGGGTGCGAAAGATCCATGAGAAAACCTGTATTTTTCAGATGGTCATCAGTATTGTGCAGCAATATATTCAGCACCATGCGCGCAAAGAGTTCCTGTAAATCGGCTTCAACGTTCGAACTGATTGCGCGAACCACGTCAGCGATTCTGGCATAGGAAAAAATGCTTGCGCCGTAATCCGAGTCCATCTGGCGTTTGTCGAAATCCGGTGGCGGGCTGATGAGTGAAACGGCACTTAAATAATGCTGTCTCTTCATTTGTCCAGGTTCGCCCCTGTCGAATCGCCGGATGAGGAGGGCGCAATCACCTCCCTCGAGTTCAACGCGCTGCAAAGTGGGGACACGCAGACCAATGGCGCGGGCCATTTCAAGATTGGCCCATTCGTTACGCTGCCGACTGTACGTATCAATGGCGCGTGGGAATTTGACGATCCACTCGGCACCCTGATTGTCAAGCACGACGGCCTTGGGTCTTGCACCGCCCATATCCCAGGAACTCATCAGCATTTCGCGCAAGCGCTCGTCTACCTGAACGCCGCTTTCAATGGCGGTAATGGTTCGATATAACTTATCGATATGATCGATGGAAGGCAGATTGGTTTCGTCGGGCCGATCAATGTGATCGCCGGGCTTTGCGAAAAGTATGGCACCCACGCCACTGCCGCGTCCTTTCAGCAGGACTGTCGATTCAGTAAGCGAGGCTGACGAAATGCCTTCATCACTGGCCATGACGGTACGGCCCCAGGCATCGGGTGCGGCATCAAATAACGCGCCAAGTTTGAAGTAACGGCTTTCTGATTCAATTGATTCCGTTTGCAATGGCAGGTTCAGAGGATCCAGGGAAAATGCTTTTCCCACCCGTGCCAGATCCAGGTAAGACGAATGATAAGTGAAGCTGGCGTAAAACTGTCCAGCGTCTTCATGCAGGGCGAGGCTACCGGCAGAGATAAGCGTCCCATCTATCTCTACCCAAACTTCAAGCTGGGGTTCTATTTTTTTGGAGGCCCGCCGTCCGCGTCGAATCCCTCTTGCAATCGCCATGATGAATGTCTCCGGTAGCGGGTATCAGCGTTGCGTGCGCCCGCGGTGTGGTCTGCGCGCGGCGTCATGGGCGATACCATCAATATCAGTCTCGGGATCAGCAAGTTCGAACAGCTGCTCGGCAAAACCATAAATATACATGGCCTCAAAAAGCAAGCCCACGGAAACCTTGGGTGACCCTTCTTCCAGACGACGCCATGTCTGACGAGAAACGCCCGTTCGCTTGGCGGCCATTTCTTCTGACTCGCCGCGTCGCAGTCGGGCAGTTTTAATGTTTTCGCCAACCCTGGTCAGCGCATTTCGCGACATAAATGACAAAATTGGGCCGTGAGGAATGGCTGAATCGGCAGATTTGTTCATTTTAAATACCGATATAGTGATTATTGTTAAATATATGGTACATCTATGAGATGTGGTTTGCAAGTATTCGATTTCTGGCCAGTCAAGCCCTTTAGTGCTCACTAAGGGCACTGAACAGACAGAACAATATTAAAAATGCAATATTTGGCGCGTATATTGTCTAGCCTATAGGGCGCTTATGCCTCGCAATCGATTAGTTTGAGGGAAGAGGCAGAATCATGGTTGTCATATCTGAACATGTACTCAAAAGATCTGCCAAAAAACTGGAAAAAGTTGCGAAGAGAATTTGTCTCAGACTGTTAAGCATCGCTGCCAAATCTCGTGATGATAATTCTGGCAAAGAACTGAGAGATATTTCGAAGATCATTGTCATTCGTCCGAATTTTCGAATCGGCAATGCCATCCTCAGCACGGCTATTATTGGGCCGCTGCAAAAACGATTTCCCGGAGCGTCCATTGATTTCGTTGTCACGGATAAAACCACTGCGATATTCGACAATGTGCCAATCAATCAACTGATCACGATATCCAGAAAGGAAATGCGGCGTCCCTGGCTCGCCATACCGCTACTGCGCAGCCTGCGTTCACAACATTACGACCTCGCGGTTCAGTTCGCCCCGGGATCGCTGAGTGGAATTTTGATCTCGCAACTGGCAGGTGCCCGTTATGTAGCAGGGCAGCCGGTAGAACACCTCGATTGCTACGATATCAAAGTCAAAGATCCTATTGTTAACGCCTACGATGCCGGCCCGGCGTTTTCGGACGCACTGGGCGTGACTGATGCAGCCTTGCCAGGACTGGCCTTAAGCAACAACGAAATCGCTGATGCACATGATCAATTGCAAACGCTGGGTCTGAGAGCACACGATAATTTCGTTGCAGTGTTTGTTGGCGGCCATGCAGATAAAGTCTGCCCAGTCTCGTTCTGGCTTGAACTGATAATTGCAATCAACGCAGCGGGCACCCGATTTGTCGTTTTTGTGGGGCCTGAAGAAAAGGAAATGATTCCCCAATTACAGAAGGCATTGCAGGCATGCCCATATGGTGTGCTTTGTCCGGCACAGCCAATCAGGTTGTTTATGGGTATGCTTGCTCAGGCGCGACTCATGATCACGCCGGATTCCGGACCCATGCACATGGCCGCCGCTTTAGGCGTGCCGACAACCGTGATGGTGCAGACCCGAAAATCATTGGCATTTATACCTCCGGGCCAGTCGTCTCAGGTTGTTTTTGATCTTGATATATCTGCTGTCACCGCGGCGCTGGTTCGATTGAACGAGTTTGATGATGCCAGGAGAATTGCGTGATTAGAGACTACGTATTGTGTAGCTACTGCAATACCTGCCAGTGAACTAATCTATTTCTTGCCATATTGAGTATTGAGCATTTTCAATAGTTAACGCCGGGATCGTATCGAAGTTCTTAATCGCACCAGCCGCTCCATGGAAGACATGGAACGCTGCGGATTGATGCCTATGGTGCCAAGAACCAGGATTTCAAGGCAGGCTAGCGTAGGGCCATGTAAAGGTGTTCCATTCGCACTGGATCGGGGCAGAACAATGATGGTGTGCGCCAAGTGCGACAGGGCGTGTCGACGCTGTCCGGTAATCAGAATGACGGGAATTTTCAACCGGTTGGCTTCTTCGATGGCAGTAGAGATTTCCCGGTGAATATTCTGGCGTATCAGGACGATGAGTGCGTCTCCAGCCGACATTTTCAGTAACTGTTCGGCTAACGAG
Source organism: Pseudomonadota bacterium (assembly GCA_023422555.1). Classification (GTDB taxonomy): domain Bacteria; phylum Pseudomonadota; class Gammaproteobacteria; order Burkholderiales; family Burkholderiaceae_B; genus Advenella. Next base: position 1,223 of record JAFAGQ010000173.1, on the reverse strand, counting down.
ATTCCTGTACGGTTCAGAGCATAAGCGGATAGGCCGTTACGGGAAAACAGCCGTACCGTATACTCCGCGAGAATGGCCGATGCGCCAATGCCAAAAACACCGATCTTCCCGGCCTGAGCCAGAATGGGCACTGCGCGCGCTATCGATTCGAGATTCTTCCTGTTCGTCAGGTGTTCTATGGCCTGGCGATATTCCTCAATGACGTAATTGACGGCGCTATCCGTATCCTGACGCAATTGTTCAAGTGTCGTGGCCAGCTTGGTGGAGGTAACGTCCATCTGACCAATGGAATTGGCCAATAGCGATTTCAAATCCAGAAGACCCTCAAAACCCAGAGCCTGAACGGTTCGAATGACGGTAGCATCCGAAACATCCAGCTCCTGAGCCAATTCAAGCGCAGACTTCGCCAGAACAAGCGCGCGGTTCTCATCAATGTAGTCTGCAACCCGCTGCATGCGGGCTGTCAGATTCTTGCGCCGAAGCCGTAATCGCTCACTGAATTTGTCGGAATGACGTGGAGGGTCGGTCCATGCATTGGAATCGTCGCTGATAGAACTCAATTGTCTTGTCCCGTGGATTGAATGTCATGTCGAAAACCAGCTGACCAGCCCGTTATTGGTGCTAACCGGACGCACAACACTGAATATCAACGGATTATACCCTCAACTTTCCGTCCCTCCGGAAACGCTCAGTACCTGCGTTTGCGCCGTAGCAGATACATGACCAGGCCAGTCAGAGCGAATACAGGAAGCGACAGACTGGAGATGAACAGAGCGATGCGCATGAGCCATCCTAAGCGTGTACCGGTGTGCAACGGTTCAATGAGTTGACTGAATCGGTCAGCCAGGCGCGCATCTTCGTACTTCCATTGACCCAGGATTCGACCATCGTCAGGCGCAATCTGATATTCGTCATAGGCGCGATCGTGTACTGCGTCGACGGGCAGCCAACGCAGCCGTATAGGCTGGTCTGCGCGGCGAGGCAAGGTCAGCAGAACCCGACGGGCATCGGATTTAAATCCCGAGAGCACCGTATCCAGTGATGCTCCCAGTTGCTCTGTGGACATCGGATTTTCAATCGTGATTTTAGTTGCTGGTTTTGCTTCTCTTGATCCCAACAGGAAAGTGACCGCCGACCGATAGCCGTCGAAGGACCACCACATTCCTGTCAGTGCGCTCCATAGCAAAAAAGGAGCAATCCATAGCCCATAACGAACATGCCAG
>JAFAGQ010000145.1 GCA_023422555.1 Pseudomonadota bacterium | reverse complement strand
TTCTGATAGCTGGCATCCTTTTCAATGACCAGCACCGAACCTTTGAAAGTTGGCGAGGCGCTCAGAAAATAAGCCAGCGAACTGCCCGTGGCTGCACCACCAACGATCACGACATCATATTTGCTTTCCACCGCTTATTTTTCCGCAAGAAGTTTAGACTTATATCTAAATTCTCATAAGAAAAAAATTTCGTCAATAATTTTTTTAATCACAACATCGATTTTTTCAATCGTGATTTTTTTCTTTAAATATCAACTATTTGGAATGAGGTATTTTGCGCCCGTTTGCTATGGAAAACCCTTATGGAAAATAATTCCAACAGGAAAAGCGCAAAATTGACCGGCAGATTCGCGAAAAATTATCGCGGCATTTCGCTTTCGGGCATGACCGTGACCGAGGTTTTCAGACCGTGTGCACTACTGCCGTACATCATGCCCCGAATTGGGGAGACGTCAGAAAAGTCCCGCCCCCAGCACAGCGTGATGTGTTCAAGATCCGGAAAAATGTTATTGGTCGGGTCCGAATCAATCCAGCCATGTTCGGGAATGTAAACCGACACCCACGCATGCGAGGCATCTGCACCGATCAGCCGGGGCTGGCCTGCAGGCGGATGCGTCAGCAGATACCCGCTCACATAACGCGCGGCCAGGCCGATAGAACGCAGGCAGGAGATCATCAGGTGAGCAAAGTCCTGACAGACACCGCGGCGATTGCGAAAGACTTCGGCAACGGGTGTGGAAATGGTGGTAGCCTGCGGATCAAAGACAAACTCTTCGAAGATGCGGGTCTGCAGCGCGCCCACTGCTTCGAGTATCGGCATGCCGGGTTTGATGATCTGCTGCGTCCACTCACGGATATGCGGCAGCAGACGAATGTGATTCGATTCGAATCGAAACTGCGTTGCCTCAAAGTCGTAAGGCAGGTATTCCTGGCCCGATGTGAAGCGCAGATGATCCACCACCTCTTTCCAGGGAGGCGTATCCTGCGGATCGGGCAGCCGTCTGCCCGTCAGATTTACCACCGAATGGGCACGCACCGCCAACGCCTCGTGATCGTTCATCAGCGTGAAGTAGCGCAGCGGATTGCCAAAGCAGTCCAGCAGAAAATCAATGTGATCCGGTTCGGGATCAATGGTGATCGTGTGGCTCTCGGGCGTCTGCCAGGGCAGGACGCGTGGCGATAGCCTCAGAATCTGCCGCGACTGAGTGACCGGGGAATGGTAGTCATATTCGGTGTCATGCTGAATGTGATAAGTCACCATTACAGGAAGTCCTTGTTGATTACTTCAAGTCCGGTATCGCTGGAAAGCGTATCGGTCACCAGGAAATACTGATGGCTGATATTGTTCGCATAAATCGACAGTCCCTGCGAAATATTGGCGCAGATCTGACTCAGTGCCGCATAAACGGGTTCTGCTGCAGGTGTGCCGGCTTCAAACTGACCGAGATCGATGGCATCCATATCTGCCAGGACCTGCTGCAGAATCTGGCGACTTTGCTCTTCCTGCACATTGAAGGCAGCAGCATTGTCCAGCAGGCTCTGGCAGAGATAACGCAACGAATACGGATTACTTTTATCAAAGACCAGCAGATACAGCACCGCCAGCATCTCTTCTTCACGGTGATAACGCGCGCGGTAGGTGACGATGCTGTAGGCAATTTCCAGCAATGACTCCAGCATGATGGTTTTATCACACTCGGACTGTTGCAGAAAAAAGCCCAGCGTATCGCTCATGCGACTGAGCTTTTCAATCAGGCGACCCAGCAGCAGGAAACTCCAGCCTTCATCGCGCGTCATCTGCTCATGCGTAAAGCCCGAGAGGATGGAACAGCTGGCAAACAGTTCCTGCATACGCTGCTGCACCACGGTGAGATCCAGCTCGCTGTGCCCCAGGTAGTACGGCATGTAGTTGACCACCCACCAGGCATCCAGCGAGAGTTTTTCACGGATATTGAAGGCGCACTGATGCAGATAATTTACGTTATTGGACAGTGCACCGCCATGCGACGATGGCGCCAGGCAATGCCCCAGCTGATGACGAATGAAATTGATTTCATAGGTGCCGTCATCGCGGATCGCTTCAGGTTTGGGCGCTTCCAGAATATTCAGATAGGTACCGAGTTTGTACAGCAGCGTGATCAGCGTTTCCTTGTCGCCCACACGTTCCGTGAGGTTACGGATGATGGTGCGCAGCAGGAGTACGGAATGCTCGGCACGAATGCCATAGCGCCCCATCCAGAACAGGTTCTCGCCCATGCGCGCAGGTGTGGTGGTATGCGCGGCCAGCAGCTGTTCCAGGTTCAGCGGCTTGGTTTCAAAAGCATTGGAGGCACTGCGCATGGGTTCGCGCGCAGGCGGAATGGTAATCAGCGGCGGGGCGGCCTTGCGTTCTACGCGACAGACCCACAAATCCTTGTTGATCTGCCGGTTGCGTGATGACAATACCGGGGTATTGCTTTTGTCTTCGACTCGTACTACGCCACCTGGCATGACCTGATAGGTTCCGTCTGCCTTCAGGGTGGCAAACACGCGCATGGTGAAGCGGCGCATCTGCAGTTTGCCTGATTCGTGATCGATCTCGGGAATCCGGCCCAGCTTCATGACCTCGTGCGCTACCAGCGTACGCGGACTGGTCTGCAACTGATGGCGCAGCGCTTCGCGCTGGCTCTCGTTCAGATCGGGCACGTATTGAGGACTGGTGCGCACAGAAGAAAAGCTGGATTTGAACATCAGAGAATCAAAATGCGCCAGCGCATAGGCACGATTCGCGTGATCTCCGCACCACCAGCTGCGGATTGAATCCATGAGCAATGGCTCGCCGCGAAGCTCCTGGCAGATGCCCGACATAAATTGCAGGATGCCCGCAGACTCCAGCACGCCGGATCCCAGCGCATTACAGACTGCCACATTGCCCTTGCGGATCGCCTGCAGCAGTCCCGGTATGCCGGGATAATCGCTGCCGAACAGTTCCATGGGATCGCATTCGCTGTCTTCGAGCTTGCGCAGAATGACATGCACGCGCTGCAGGCCGCGCAGTGTCTTCAGATAGACAATATCATTGCGTACCGTAAGATCCAGGCTCTCGGTAATGGGCAGACCCATCTGCCGGGCCAGGAAAACATGCTCAAAATAGGCCGTGTGCTTGGGCCCTGGCGAGAGCAGTACCGTCACCGTGCTTTCGTCGTTGACCGGCATACTGGAGAGCAGCGTCTGGCGCAGAGCGCGGAAATACACGGTCTGCGGATTGACGCGCAGCTGATTGAACAGCGCGGGCAATGCGGTACTCATGATCTGCCGGTTCTGCAACGCATAGCCTGCGCCCAGCGGACCCTGTGTTCGGTCCTTCAGCACCCGCCAGTTGCCGTCTTCGTCACGGGCAATATCGGCGGCGTACATGTGAAGGTGGTTTTCCTGAGCCTCCAGCGAATTGATACAGGGCCACAGAAAACCACGCTGACCAAAAATCAGCGAAGGCGGAATCAGCCCCTTGCGAACCAGCTGCTGTGGTCCGTATATGTCGCGCAGCGTGTCATTAATCACGGCCGCACGCTGCCCGATGGCGCGCTCTATGAAGTCCCATTCGCTGGCGGAAATCACATAGGGAATAACGCTCAGCGATTCCCAGGGCTCAGTCGTGTCGTCGTCGCTATAGGCGTTGTAGATGCTGCCCCGGTTCTGGATATTTTCGGAAATATAGTCCAGAAATCCTTTGAGGTCCTGGGGCGCGAGATTCTTGAGCGCGGACAGCACACTGTCCCACTCGGGCTTGAGTCGTCCGGATTCGTCACGCAGTTCGGAAGAGACATCGTCTGCGGTACTGCTTAGTAATTGATCTACTGAAAAGTCCATACGACCTTGGGGGTGACTTTACAATCGTTCATTGTACGCAATTTCATTCACGCGCCGACCCATTGTGCCGAGTTATTCCCGACAACGATGCACCCGCGCCACAATGGTCTGAAGGTCGGGCAAATACAGTCGGAGAATGCCTGTATTTGCCCTGTCCGTCGCTGTCTATTGCACGGGCTGCCACAGGAAGTCATCGTTGATTCCCTTGCCAATGCAGTCCATGTCCTCCAGATAGCGCGTCAGCCATTCATGCAGGCCGGCCTTGAAGATTTCGTCAATGGTGGTGTAGCGCAATTCGGCATCCAGACGACCCGCCAGCCTGAGCGTCTCATCAGATTTGACATTGCGCACCTTCTGCAAATGCGCAAGCAGGCGAACCGAGGAATGGGCCAGGGAGTGCGGCATATCCGGATGCAGCACAATGAGCTCGATCACGCGCTTGGGATCCACCGTCTCGCGAAATACCTGCCTGTAGATCTCCAGGCCTGAGAACGACCGCAATACGGCAGTCCAGTGATACAGCTGCGTGACCAGCTTGCGTTTGTCATCTGCCGCGCTTTCCAGATAGAAACGGATTTCCAGCATTCGGGCGGTATTGTCCGCGCGCTCCAGATAGGTTCCCAGGCGCATGAAGTTGTAGGTTTCATTGCGCAGCATGGTGCCTTCCTGGGCACCCAGCGTCTGCAGGGAACGGGTCTTGATCCACTCGAAAAAGCGGGTCGGATTCTTCGCCAGTATCTCGGTTTTGAGCAGACGATTCATTTCCAGCCAGGTGAAATTAATGGTTTCCCATACCTCGGACGTCACGCTGCCGCGGATCGCACGTACGTTTTCCCGGGCCTGTCGAACGCAAGACGCAATCGAGGAGTTGTAGTTCTTGCTGTTAACGGCAAACTGTATGACCTGATCAGCGGTGATTTCCGAATATTCGGCTTCGTACTGCTCCAGTGCCTCCAGCGTTGTCAGCACACTGCGCCAGCTGTACTCGGAATGGTCCTCATCATTGGTCATCAGCGTCGTCTGGTAACAGACTTCCAGCAGGCGTACGGTGTTTTCTGCGCGTTCCAGATATCGGGACATCCAGTAAATATGATCGGCGGTACGACTTAACATGATTCTTCCTTATT
>JAFAGQ010000137.1 GCA_023422555.1 Pseudomonadota bacterium | reverse complement strand
GTGTTCTGTGATTTGCTTTATCGCTTCGAGTTTGAATTCTTCCGTAAATCGGACCTTGCTCATAATAATCTCCATCTGTGAGTATTATGAGGCTTAAAAGTGTCTAGTAAACCCTGGCCGATTCAGTTGTCCCGGTTTGCATCACCGCTCTGAATGCAGATAGCTGCTGAAAATTCAAAGATTTGCTCATTAGGATTATCCCGTAGAAATGCGTACCGTTCCCTATGAAGTATATCAATTATGAATAGATAATAACTAAAAAAGAATTTGTATGTATGGAATGACCATCTTAGTCTGTGTGCTTGAGAATTTATTGCAGCCGCATGGCGTCAAATCACTATGGATCAGACTAAGTACATTTCGAATATTTCTCCCTGTCGCCGTGTCGGAGACGATGGCAAACACCATTTTTTTGGTTATTACAATAAAACCAACTGGGACAGGACGGGCCAACGACTGCTGGCAAACCGGGTGCCGTTTATGACTGCACAACTGTCGCCTGAGCTGGTTGCCGAAGTGGGTTACTTCGATCTGGCTGAAGGCGAGAAGTATGTTGCCATTGATACCACCACGACCTGGAACTGGCAGATGGGATGCCAGTTGCAATGGCTGGATGGGTGGGAAGGTAACTATTGCATATACAATACCCGCACAGATGATCGAAGCGGACCCTATCCGGGATTTCGCTCTACTGTCTGCAACATCGATACGGGCGAGAAAACGCATTTCGCCGTGCCAATTACGGTCGTCGCTCCAGACAGCAGTTATGCGTTGGGGCTTAATTACAGTCGTCTTTTTATTACGCACGAGACGATCGGATACTGGGAAGTGAATCCTCCTGTTGTTGAGAATGCACCTGAAAGCGACGGGATTTATTACCTGGATCTGAAGACCGGTGAATACCGGTTGATTGTCAATTTCAGGCAGCTTAGCGAATTTCATCATGTCAGCTCTATGGACAAAGCCATCCATTGGATATCGCATGTTGAGATCAATCCCTCATCTGGTCGCGTACTTTTTCTGCATCGCTGGACAGAGCGAGTGGAAGACGAAACCTGCTTCCTGCATCGGCTGATTACCATGAATCCTGATGGATCCGATATTCGGCTGCTTGAAGATTCCGATCACCCATTGCCGCAGCTGGCCGATGATTTTGATCCGGAAGCAGTGGGTACATTCGATTATGAAAAATCCGAGTACCAGATATCACATCCGTTATGGTGTGATGACCAGCGGATAATCGTATGGAGCCCGCACGCGGGAGAGATTCATTACCATTTATATACGGACGCGGATACCAACGACGTGCAAATCGTGGGCAGGAATATTCTCACTGAGAATGGTCACATGACCTATTCACCAGTGAACAAGCGCTGGTTATTAAGCGATACTTATCCGGACGCGCAAACCAATGAACGTTTGCTCATACTATTTGATATGGACAATAACGTTTGTCATAAACTGGGTAGTTTTTATACCGATCCGGTACTCAAAAAAGTCAATCGATGCGACCTTCACCCGCGCTGGAGCCGTGACGGCACGCAGATATGTATTGATTCCGTTCACGAGGGGGAGCGTCAGCTTTACCTTATTGATGTATCACATATCGTAGGCTAGTTTAATCAGGGAAAAATCATGAACTTAAGATTCAGAAATCAAATCAGAACGGTGGCAGGCTTTGCCGTAGCTGCTGTGGTCTCAGGTACCTTTGCGGGCGTTGCTGTGGCACAGGAAACGCTGGACGGAACGCTGAAAAAAATCAGCGATGATGGCGTTGTTGTGGTCGGCTATCGAGAGGCTTCTATTCCATTTTCATACTACGATTCGGATCAGAAGCCAATTGGCTATTCCATCGATTTTGCCAATCTGATTCTGGAGCAGATCAAAGCAGTAACCGGTAAATCGGATCTCAAGGTCAGAATGATTCCAATCACATCGCAGAACCGAATTTCTCTGCTGCAGAACGGTACGATTGATTTTGAATGTACGACGACAACCAATAATGAATCCCGCGCCAAGCAGGTGACATTTTCAAACAGTATTTTTCAGGTGGGGACTCGTCTGCTTGCCAAAAAAGATTCAGGCATAAAGGATTTTGAAGACCTGAAAGGCCAGACCGTCGTGGTCGGTGCGGGCACGACATCTGAAGTGCTGCTGCGCAAACTGAATGTCGAAAAGAAACTGGGCATGCGTATTATCAGTGCGAAGGATCACAGCGAGTCCTTTTTGACATTGTCTACCGGACGTGCGAAAGCCATGATGATGGACGATGCCTTGCTGGCTGGAGAACGGGCAAAAACGTCCAATCCGCATGATTATGTCATTACCGGTACACCACAGTCTTACGAGTCTTATGGCTGCATGGTGCGCAAGGACGATAAAGGCATCAAATCGCTGCTTGATAAAGTGATAGCGGATGCTGAAAAGTCGGGAAAAGCAACTGAGATTTACAAAAAGTGGTTCGAGACTCCTATTCCTCCGAAGAATATCAATCTGGAATTTGAGATGTCAGATGGCATGAAAAAACTCTTTGCCAATCCTGACGATAAGCCTGCTTCATAACGCGCTTTTGAACCTGAGGCTAATGCAATACATAACGCATACCGACTGCGTTTTACGGTGATATCACAAATGGATTACAAATGGAATTGGGGCTTTCTGCTTGAGCAGGTGGCAACGGGTGAGAACACAACATATCTGGGCTGGCTGGGTATTGGCCTGGTCAATACTGTGCTTCTCACATGCTTTGCCTGGATACTGGCATTGGCTCTTGGCTCTGTATTTGGGGTAATAAGAACGCTCCCCAATCGAGGGCTGGCTTTCATCGGTACAGCGTATGTGTCAATTTTTCGTAATGTGCCTTTAATTGTGCAGTTCTTCATCTGGTACTTTGTGGTACCGGAAATGTTGCCAACTGCCGCCGGTGACTGGATAAAGAATCTGGATCCTTCCATGCAGTTTTTTGTGGTATCCGTTCTTTCACTGGGCGTCTACACTGGTTCGCGGATTTGTGAACAGATCCGTGCCGGTATTCAGGGCCTGCCAAGAGGACAGAAGAGTGCCGGTCTTGCACTGGGGTTCACATTACTTCAAACGTACCGCTACATACTTTTGCCGGTCACGTATCGCACCATCATCCCGCCGCTTACTTCAGAGTTTTTGATTATTTCGAAAAATTCGGCGGTTGCGTCCACTATCGGTCTGCTTGAGCTTTCGGGTCAGGCGCGCCAACTGGTTGACTATACGTCGCAGCCCTACGAGTCATTTATCTGTGTCACGCTGGCCTATATCTTTATCAACTTTCTGATTATTCGCCTGATGGGATTCATTCGGAAACGCAGCCATATTCCTGGCCTGCTGGGAGACTGAAATGTTTGAATTTGACTGGAACATGATCGTTCAATCCCGTGGGTTGCTGATGACCGGTATGTGGCTCACGTTGCAGGTGACGCTGGTTGCCATTCTAGCCGGGCTAGGCTTTGGCATCATCCTGGCTGCAATGAGCGTCGTAAAGGTACCTGTTCTGAACTGGCTGGCGAAGATGTACGTGTCGCTATTTCGCTCGATTCCGCTTGTGATGCTGTTGTTGTGGTTCTTTTTGATTGTTCCGCAAGTGCTCAAATCGGTTCTGAATATATCGCCCAGTGTGGATATCCGGCTGATCTCAGCCATGGTTGCTTTTTCAATGCTGGAAGCTGCATTCTTCTGTGAAATTATTCGGGCGGGTATTCAGAGTCTTCCGGCAGGGCAGTTCAGTGCGGCAAAGGCGCTTGGCATGAATTGGGCGCAATCCATGCGTTTGATTATTTTGCCTCAGGCGTTCAGGAAAATGCTGCCTATTACCCTGACACAATGCATAGTCATTTTCCAGGACACCTCCCTGGTATATGTGATTGCGCTGGGTGATTTTTTCAGTCGCGCAAAAAGTGTAGGGGAGCGAGACGGAACACTGATCCAAATGTTGTTGTTTGCCGGTTTGACTTATTGGGTCATTTGTTCGCTGGCAACCATTGTTGTCAAATATGTACAGGGTAGAGTGAAATATGATTGAACTGAAAAATGTGTCCAAGTGGTACGGCAAGTTCCAGGCACTGAAAAATTGCAGTGTCGCTGTTGAAAAGGGTGAAGTTGTTGTATTTTGTGGTCCTTCGGGTTCAGGCAAATCCACTCTGATCAAGACTATCAATGGACTGGAGCCGTATCAGGAAGGTGAAATTCATTTCAAGGAGCATTTGATTAAGGCGAGTGGCCCTGATATGAATCTATTGCGGACGAAAATTGGTATGGTTTTTCAGCACTTCGAACTGTTTCCGCATCTGACTGTTTTGGAGAATCTGACCATTGCCCAAGAAAAAGTGTTAGGTCGTCCCAAGTCCCAGGCAACAGAAAAAGCGCAAGCGTTGCTTAAACGAGTCGGATTGCAGGCGCATGCAGAAAAACATCCGGGTCAGCTGTCGGGTGGACAACAGCAGCGAGTGGCGATTGCCCGAGCACTGTGTATGGATCCAGAAGTGATGCTTTTCGACGAGCCCACTTCTGCGCTGGATCCGGAGATGGTGAATGAAGTTCTTGATGTAATGATAGAACTTGCCAAAGAGGGGATGACGATGCTCTGTGTCACTCATGAAATGGGATTCGCGCGACAGGTAGCGGACAAGGTCGTATTTATGGATCAAGGTACCATCGTCGAACAATCTGAGAAGAACGAATTTTTCGA
>JAFAGQ010000068.1 GCA_023422555.1 Pseudomonadota bacterium | reverse complement strand
GACACTATATGCCAAGATACCTGTACAGTACCGGTACAGAAATCGACTGTTTTTTCCGTCCTGTACTGCTACTTTTACCGGAACAGATCCATGAACGCCCAGCCCCAGCCCTTGTCTTCCGATACTTCACGCCCTGCAGCGACAGCTGTGCCGGCCGCTGGCAGCGCATTGCCTGCGGACGATGCCAACGCGGTGTCCGGGAAAGAAATGACCCAGCCGGCACCGCTGCTGGCGCACTGGCAGCCAGTCAGGTCCGGTTCACAGACGCTGGTCGATCAGATTGTCGACCGCTTTGTCAGTTGTATTGAACAAAACGTGTTCCGGCAAGGCAGTCGTCTGCCGTCAGTCAGGCTGCTGGCCCAGGAACTCAATGTCAGTCGCTATACGATTGTTGAGGCTTACGATCGACTTGTGGCGACCAATCACATTACGGCCAACGCACGCTCGGGTTATTTCGTTCAGCATAAAAGACAACCCGCGCGACGTATCAGAAGTGGTGATATTGCAACTGCATTACCTCAGGACAAGATGGATGTGCCATGGATTCTGAACCGCCTGTTTTCGCAGAACAACAATATCGGACTGAAACAGGAATGGCTGGACAGTGAGATGGTGGCGCGGTCCATACGCAAGGTAACGCGCAAGATGCAGCCATCAGCGTTGATGTATGGTGAGCCACTGGGTTTTGCCCCGCTGCGCGAGACCATCATGGCGCAACTCTCTGCACAGGATCTGCACTTGCGGCCTGCAGGTGAAGTGCTGTTGACTACGGGTGTGACCCATTCCGTGGATCTGCTGGTGCGTCAGTTTGTGAAACCGGGCGATTATGTGGTGGTGGAAGAACCCTGCTGGTTCGTGGTGTTTGCCTATCTGCGCATGATGGGTGTAAATATTCTTACCGTACCTCGCACGCCGCAGGGACCCGATACGGCCCTGCTGGAAACGCTGTGCCAGAAACACCAGCCCGTGCTTTTCATTTGTAATAGTACGGTTCACAACCCGACTGGCTTCACCCTGAGTGCCAACGTCGCGCATGATGTCTTGCGGATTGCGCAGCAATACAGGATGTGGATTGTAGAGGATGACACTTACAGTGAACTGGGTACAGGCAAACCCTTGCGGATTGCAACGCTCGATCAGTGCGAGCGCACCTTTCTTCTGGGCAATTACTCCAAAACCCTGGGCGCCGCCATGCGCGTGGGATATATTGCCGGGCCGGCTGCCGTACTGAGTGACATCTCTACATTGAAACTGCTGTCGGGATTGTCGACTTCCAGCCTGAACGAACGCATTATTCATGAAATTATTCATGGCGGGCATTTTCGCTCGTATATCGAGCGCCTGCGTCAGCGCATCAATCAGGCCCGCACGCAGGTCCTGGAAAAGCTGGCCGCTCTCGGTTACGCGATATCGCAACAGCCTGCGGCCGGCCTGTTTATCTGGTTTGATACGCAACGCGACAGCGAACCTCTGGCGCGACAACTGAATCAGCACCAGATCCCGGCGACGCCCGGTTCGCTGTTCTATCCCGATCAACGCGTCAGTACCTACCTGCGCTTGTCAGTGAGTAGCTGCGACAACCCCTATTTATGGGAGTGTCTGGCGGCGTGGAGGCAAGCCGCGGATTGAGAACGCGAGGCGATGGAAAAAAGGATGGTTAGCCCGTTCGCGTCTCATTGATCCACGTCTCTTCTGTCCACCTCTCAATTGTCCGCGATTCATTGGTCCACGTCTCATTGAAAGCCAGCAAGGGACCAGACGGATATTTGCAGAGACAGTATGGGACTGATTTTTAGCGGAATTCGATCGATTAGAGAGGTGATTGATTCGACATCAGGTCGATTCGAGATTCATTTTATCGAATTCCGATTTTTTCGACATCAGCCCGATACGGTTTTCTCCTGCGCAGCAGACGCGTGGTGACGCACAGTCTCCGCGGCGTGTTGCGCCGCATTAGGATCGGCAAACAGGGGGCTGGTCCCGATGACCTGTCCGTTGGCTGCTTTCAGATTGAAATAGGATTTGCCGTTGGCGGATTTTTCAAAGGCGTAGCGTGTCTCGGTCCCGGCATTTTTACGTACTGATTCAATGCCGTTGCGTGCAGACGCAAGCGTTGTGTAGGTTTCACTTCTGAGTAACGTTGCGCCATCTGCCGCATGCAGCACAAAATAGAACTGGCCATCAGCGGACTTTTTAAGATCGAATGAAGCAGACATGACGAAGAACTCCTTTGCGTGTGAAAAGGAATACTGCATGAAAGAAACAGCATCAGGTGCTGTGCGAAAAAATCCATTTCTGACAAAAGCATACTTCAATTTCAGGTAATTTCAATTGAAATAATGTATCGAAATTATGGATTCGATCTTGCACAGAACCCTCGACGTGTCTGCGTTGAGCTAACACATCGTTCAAAGAGCGCCTTCGCCAGGCGCCCTCGCAAAGCATTCCCGCAAAGCAAACGAGACGGCTAGTTTGCCTCTGGCTGATCTTGCGATCCGTCTTCCAGTTCGGGCTCGGGATCAGATAATTCTCCGATCTGTTGCTCTGCCGCGGCGGCACGCTCCTGCAGTGTCTGAACAAATTTGTCGATCTCGAAAGATTCCCCGTTCATCTCGACCTGCTTTGCATCCATAAGTGACTTCTCGCCACTGACATTGGCTGTCAGAGCAATGTGACCATCCTTCTGAGTCAACAGTTTGTTATCGACCAGAATATTGATGATTCTGGTCATTTTTTTCGCGGTGTCGTCAGCCGACAAATCTACGTCTCCAGTGGCCGATCCTGAAGCAAGCTGAGCAAGATGTCTGGCGGCTTCTGTCGGCATGGCCTGGTCAGCATCAAATTCGATGTTGACGGAGCGCAGCGTACGCATTACCAGATCGACTTTACTATCAAGGTACTTCGACAGGAGAGGTAGCGGATTATTCAGTCCAAGCTTGACGCTGGCTTTTGCGGCACCTTCCGGGAGTGTCCACAGTATCGGACCCACCGTTATGTCCGGATGACCAGAGAGCATCTGGCTCAAGGCGGTGGCCATGGAGAGAGAAGCCATGTGTGCTGCATCCCGATCTTCCAGTCCGATGCTTCCGAGCAGCACCTGCCGGGAAGCGTCAAACAGCTGCTTGGTTGCCGCAGGATTCAGTTTTTCGGCGCTGAATCCGTATTGAAGCGAGCCAAGATCAACTGAGTTGATGCGCAGAGCGTTCCACTTGGTCTGGGAACTGACAGTCGTTTGCTGATTCTGGGTATCGGCGGACAGACTGTTTTGGTAGTCACGTGCCTGAACATCCACAGTATCATTGGTCAGTGAAAACTCTGCCATGTTCGACTGTTGCTTGAGGACCAGATTTGCGGTATCACGACTGTCATAATGAGAGGACATCTTCATGTCCCGGAATAACACAGTAGCAGTGCCATCTTTGTCTTTGGGCAATGTGAACTGAAGCAAAGGCATCACACCTGAGAACTCAGCCAGTGTTGTGGCCTCATTAACGGTTCCTTCAAATGTCATTCCATCGAAATGCAGCTGGCCTTTGTCGTCGTTATGGGACAGAGACGCCAGATTGCCTTTGTAATTCGTGTTTCCTCCGGAATCGGTCAGAAGCTCCAATTGCATGGGCGCCTGACCCTGGCTGAGCTTAAACAGAGCGGCCGAATGTTCGTTATTGATAAGCGTGATATGACTGAGGGCTTGCACGGGCGTCAGTTTCCCCTGTTGCAGGCGTGTCAAGGGCAGGGGACCGTGTTCAACGACGACATCAAAATCCACTACGTGCGACTGCTTTCCGGAGTCGATATGCAATGACACAATGTAGTGCGTTGAAAACAGTCCCGCATCTTTCTTTTCTGTGGAGATCTGAGCGGGTAGGTCATTATCGCGAAGAGTGGCATTAATCTGCTCGGTGCGTTGCGTGACCTGCTCATCCACTTTTGTTGACGAATACCATGTCGTGGCGAAGAAGCCGAGAATCACCAGCAGCACAATTGCAGCCAGTGCTTTGAAAAAGTTATTGCGCATGATGATTGGACGACAGA
>JAFAGQ010000025.1 GCA_023422555.1 Pseudomonadota bacterium | reverse complement strand
GTTCTCTGTTCGAGCCGAACTATGAAGCCATCAATTCGCTCTCGCCCGATCTGATCATCGTAGGCGGACGGTCAGCCCCTAAATACGCAGACCTGAGCAAACTGGCACCTACCATTGACCTGACTGTCGACAACACCCATCTGCTGGAAAGTGTCAAACGCAATACGCTGAAGCTGGCCGATATCTTCAACAAACAGGATAAGGCCAAAGAACAGCTGGCCCGGCTGGGAGAGTCCATTGCGACCCTGAAGAAAAAAGCGGCGAGCGCCGGCTCTGGTCTGGTCATCCTGACGACAGGTGGTAAGGTCAGTGCCTATGGACCAGGTTCCCGCTTTGGTATTCTGCACGATGAGTTTGGTATTCCCGCAGCGGCGCCGGATCTGAAGTCTACCAATCACGGTCAGGCGGTGTCGTTTGAGTTCATCTACAAGACCAACCCCGACTGGCTGTTTGTGATTGACCGCGATGGCGCGATTGGTCGTGAAGGGGTGGCTGCAAAACAGATGCTGGATAACGAACTCATTCACAAGACGACTGCCTGGCAGAAAAAACAAATTGTCTACCTGAATGCGATGGACTGGTATCTGCTGGGCAGCGCCGGCCTGACCGCCATGCAGCAGAATGTAGATCAGTTAATACAGGCACTGGACGGCGCCCAGTAAGCGTAGCGGATGCCGGATAGCTGACTGTGAATCAGGTTTCGAAACCGTCGACCTCAGTAACGGTCGGCCCGCGGCGCGGCGCACTGAGTGTCGGTGCGCTGATATTACTTTTGTGTTTTCTGTTTCTGGTCAGTCTGTTCCTGGGCACAGCAAACATGTCGTTGTCGGCCTTGCTGCATCTGGATTCCGAGGCCTGGCAGTTGTTGCTGATCAGCCGTCTGCCGCGCGCCATTGCATTGGTGCTGGCGGGCACATCGCTTGCCGTTGCCGGGCTGATTATGCAGATGCTGGTGCGCAACCGCTTTGTCGAGCCATCCACTGCGGGCACCGTTGAGTCCGCAACCATGGGCATTCTGGCCGTCACCATGCTGGCGCCAGGTACCCCTGTTGTGATCAAGATGGCAGTGGCGGCGGTTTTTGCACTGGCCGGTACAGGACTTTTTCTGCTGATCCTGCGACGCGTGCCGCTGCGTTCGCCCTATCTGGTGCCCGTGGTGGGTCTGGTGCTGGGTGGCATCATACAGTCCGTGACCATTTTCTTTGCCTATCAGCATGATTTGATGCAGGCGCTGCAGACCTGGACCATGGGCGATTTTTCCGGTGTTCTGCGCGGTCGCTATGAATTGCTGTGGATCGCCTTCGCGCTGTCCTGTATTGCGTATATTGCAGCAGACCGCTTTACGGTACTGGGAATGGGCGAGCAGTTTACGACCAATCTGGGTCTTAATCACAAACGTCTTATGCTGATTGGCATGATCATCGTTGCTGCCATCAGCGCCGTTGTGGTAGTTACTGCAGGCAGCATTCCCTTTCTGGGTCTTCTGGTTCCCAATGTCGTCAGTCTGCTATTCGGCGACAATATGCGCCGCTCGCTGCCGTGGGTTGCGCTGCTGGGGGCGCTGTTTGTGCTGGCCTGCGATATTGTTGGCCGCCTCATTATTTTCCCGCATGAAATTCCCATCGGTACTGTCGTGGGTGTGGTCGGCAGTGCCCTGTTCCTGTATTTGCTGCTGAAGAGGCGGTCACGCTTTGGCTAAATTGACTCCTCCCATTCTGCTTGCCCTGCTGGGTTTTCTGGCCCTGGCCTCGGTGGTTGCATTCATGACTATCGGCGCCAACGGTCACTGGGACTTTGTCCTGTCTTTCCGCTTCGGAAAGCTGGCTGCCATGCTGTTGGTCGCCTATTGCGTTGCGGTGTCTTCTGTGCTGTTTCAGACCATCACGCACAACCGAATTCTGACGCCTTCCATCATGGGCTTTGACGCGTTGTATACGCTCATACAGTCAATTGCCATCTTCTGGTTCGGTATGAACATGGGTAGCGGATTCGATGCAACCGGCAAGTTCCTGCTGGAGGTGGGCGTGATGACGCTGTTCTCGTGTCTGCTTTTCCAGTGGATATTTTCCGGCGCAACACAAAGCCTGCATCTTCTCTTGCTTGTGGGCATCGTCTTCGGGCTGCTGTTTCGCAGCCTGTCGGGTCTGATGGTCAGATTGATCGATCCCAATGAATTCCTGTTTTTGCAGGACAAGATGTTTGCCAGTTTCAATGCCATCCGCACCAATCTGCTGTTGATATCGGCCATTCTTGTGGGCGTAACATCGATCATTGGGTGGCGCTTGCGGCGTGTCTACGATGTGCTGGCATTGGGGCGCGAGGTGGCCATCAATCTTGGCATTCATTATCGCAGAGCGCTGCTGCTGACGCTGGTGCTGATTTCCGTGCTGGTGTCAGTGTCCACGGCCCTGGTCGGCCCGGTCACGTTCTTCGGGCTGCTGGTCAGCAATCTAGCATATATGATTATGCAGACCGACAAACACAAATTTACCGTCCCCGCAGCGATCTTGCTGGGTATCGTGGCACTGGTGGGTGGCCAGACGCTGCTGGAACACGCCCTGGCGCTGAATACGACCGTGAGTGTTGTGATTGAGTTTGCAGGAGGACTTATGTTCATCGCACTGATCGTGCGCAGGGGGCAGAAATGATTAA
>JAFAGQ010000333.1 GCA_023422555.1 Pseudomonadota bacterium | reverse complement strand
AGGTCACCCACAAATGTAATATGATCGCGCATGCCCAGTTGCTCAACTTCATCCAGCAATGACTGCGGCGCTTTCGGACCGGCAACGGCAATATGCATGCGTTCAATCTGACGACGATCCAGTTGCGCCAGCGCACGCACCATATCAATCCATCCCTTGTACTCCGTCGTTCCGGCATTGCTGCCCAGCAGGATGCGACCATCTTCATTTGCGCCAAGAATGCTATGACGCAGACTTGAGGCGTTTCCTGCATGTTTTTCGCTAAAGTAATCAGTGTTGATTCCATTATGCACCACAGTGACACCGGCCTGATCGTAAGGTCCGCCAGCCAGGCGGTCAGCCACAAAATCACACACGGCAATGCAATGATCCGTGCCGAAACGCGCACGCAGGCGTGAGCCGATGGAATCGGTTGCATGATCATTATGCTTGGTGAAAATAATGGCCGGCTTGTGGCGCATTCCTCTGACAGCCAGCATCACCAGGCGATGATCTGCTGTGCCGTTGACATGGACCAGATCGAATTTTTCCTCGCGTAATATGCGGCGCAACTGTGAGATTGCTGCGGGCAGACGTTGCAGCTTGGAAGGGTAATTCTGGGCGTATGCCGTTACGCCAGGTATGCCAGATGCAATACGGTACAGTGCGCTCCCAGCAGGGACGGCAACGGAAATATCATGCCGGATATGCAGTCCGTCAATCAGCCGGCTGATGTAGGAGGTATGCCCGCCAATGCCGGGGCTGGTATGAAAGTTGGTATACAGAATCTTCATTATTCGTGGTTTGGTTTCCATTATGTACCGGGTGGCAGCACGGTGGAGACAGCATTTTTTGCTGCGCAGCAAAATAATACCCCGATGCCGGGTAAAGACGCAGAATTTGTAACGGGCAGAAAGACCCTGTGGGGGAGAAAATTTGATCCTGTCACAAAAAAACCTGAAATTTGAAATTTTTCGGGCTGATATCCTTTGGTATAGTGGAATTTCAAGGGTGATATTACAGTTGCCTAAATAACCGGAGAACTTGATGAAAATTCTGATCATTCTGACCTCACATGACAAACTCGGTTCAACCGGTAAACCCACCGGTTTCTGGCTGGAAGAATTTGCTGCTCCCTATTATGCGTTTCTGGACGCAGGGGCGCAGGTCACACTGGCCTCTCCGTTGGGTGGCCAGCCTCCACTGGATCCCAAAAGTGACGAGCCGGATGCGCAGACGGACGCGACTGAGCGGTTTCGCAAAGATGCCAAAGCTCAGGCCGCGCTCGCCTCTACCCAAAGGCTGGCCGATGTCTCTGCTGATACTTTTGATGCTGTGTTCTTTCCCGGTGGGCACGGACCGCTATGGGATCTGGCTGAAAACGGCTACGTCAATTCACTGATCCGCGACTTCGAGCAGGCCGGCAAGGTGGTCTCAGCCGTCTGTCATGCTCCCGGGGTGTTTCGTCATGTGAAGACCGCAGCGGGAGACTATCTGGTAAAAGACAAGAAGGTGACGGGTTTCAGCAATGCGGAAGAAGATGCCGTAGGGCTATCGGACGTTGTTCCCTTTCTGGTCGAGGACATGCTGAAAGACCATGGCGCCCATTATTCCAGTGGTGGCGACTGGCAGCCGCATATCGTTGTTGATGGCAGGCTGATCACAGGTCAGAACCCTGCATCATCTGTTGGCGTGGCGCAGGAAGTTATCAAACAGCTGCAAAGCAAGGGTTCGTGATTGCAAGCGTGATGCAATTGCAATTAGGAGGCGCGGGTTTTGTTACAACTCTGAGTAATATTGCAGTCGTGCATTTGACTGAAGACCGGTAAACTGAAAAGACAATAGCGTTGCTTGAATAATCAATAATCCGGAGAAAAAATGAAGTCGACATGCATCCCGTCACGCAGAACAGGAAAACAGTTAACCGCAGGCGCAATCCTGTTTGCAGCAGCAGGCGCCGCCTTTGCGGCCCCTGTGGCTCAGGTACACGATCTTGCAAAAAGCGAGCAGCAGGCATATCTGGATACCTTACGTGATCTGGTGCATATCGAGTCTGGCAGCAAAGATATTGAAGGCGTGACGAAAATTGCCGGTTTCGCCGCTGATCGCCTGAAGCAGCTGGGCGCAGAAACCGAAATCATCGAACCCAAGGACGTGTACCGCATGGACGATACGCCCGAGAAGACGGGACCGGTAGTTCATGGCACCATCAAGGGCACAGGCAAATCAAAAATCATGATGATTGCGCATCTGGATACCGTTTATCAGAAGGGGGATCTGAAAGATCAGCCCTTCCGCGTTGATGGCGACAAGGCGTACGGGCTGGGAATTGCAGATGACAAACAGGGTGTTGCTGCTGTCCTGCACGTCGTAGACATGCTCAGGAAGCTGGACTATAAATCGTTCGGCACCGTCACGGTCGTATTCAACAGCGATGAAGAAATCAGTTCTCCAGGTGCGCGAGCGCTCATTACCAAGTTCGCAGAGGATCAGGATGCCGTCTTTTCTTTTGAAGGTGGTGGCAAGGATGGGGGCGTTCGCCTGGCGACCAGCGGTATCGGTGCGGCGTATCTGAAAGTGCACGGCAAATCGTCGCATGCTGGTGCGCGACCCGAAGGTGGTGTCAATTCGCTTTACGAACTGGCGCATCAGATATTGCAGATGAAAGATCTGTCTAAACCTGAAGACGGATTGAAGCTGAACTGGACCCTGGCCAAAGCCGGCAGTGTTCGAAATATGATACCGCCGGAAGCAGAAGCCCAGGCGGATGCCCGCGCACTGAAGGTCAAGGATTTCGATGCGCTTGAGACCGCGATGCAGGAGAAAGTCAAGAACAAGCTTCTGCCGGAGAGTAAAGTGGAACTCAAGTTTGAAGTTCGTCGACCGCCACTGGAAGCCAACGATATCGGACGTAAACTGGCTGCCCATGCGCAGTCCATCTACAAGAAAGAGCTGGATATCGATATGTCAGTGGCCGACAAGGCGACTGGCGGTGGTACTGATGCCGCCTTTGCGGCAGTGAAGACACGCGGCGGTGTTGTGGAAGGCTTTGGTCTTAGCGGTTTTGGTGCCCACTCCAATAACGCCGAGTACGTGAACATTCCCACGATCGTGCCTCGACTGTACCTGGCCACACGTATGATCATGGATATTTCCGAAGGCAAAGTGGCGCAGAAATAGTATCCGTTGACGTCCTGGCGGCGGTTCAGTTACCGTTGCCAGCGCTCAGGGATTGATGATCAATTATTAGGCCCACCGCTCAATAGTCATAGTATCAATAATGACTTCCTGGCCGATTGCGAGCACGACACCGTGCTCAGCGATTTCGCTTCGCTTCCAGCGCCAGCAAATCACGTTTGGCATCCAAACCGCCCGCAAAGCCCGTGAGTTTGCCGGAACTGCCAACGACGCGATGACAAGGCGCCACAATTGAAATTGGATTGCGACCGATAGCGGCCCCCACAGCCCGGGACGCCGCGGGGTTTCCAGCCTCTTTTGCGAGTTGCCCATAGCTGCGCGTTTCTCCAAAGGGAATGGCAAGAAGCATTTGCCAGACTTTTTGCTGGAACGGTGTTCCCTCCATCTGCAGCCTGATATCAAATTTCTTACGCCTACCTGCAAAATATTCCTCCAGCTGCTTGCGGGTCTCTTGCAGGACCGGATAGTTGTCATTTCGCGATTGCGGTCCCAGTTTTACTCGTCCTGGACGGTCATTCGGCCACAAGATGGCAGTCAGCGCATCATCTTTGGCGACCAGCGTCAGCTCTCCTACCGGAGAGGGCATGGTGGTGTATACATATGTCATTTTCATTTCTCCCAGGAATGCACGAGTTAAAACCTGATCAGAATGCCAGCGCCCGACCAGATAGCCTAAGACTGGTCGGAGCGCCGACGACTGATCCGAAAACCAGAGCCTTATCTGAAAATTAAAGCCTGATTACACTATACCAATTCACGCATGCAGCCACACTCCGTGCCTTGCGCCTGAATTGATCGTAATGGAATCAGTTATGGATTCAATAATGGGGGCGGTCGCAGGGAAGGTGGGTAAATGATGTCGGCAAGCGTGGCGGCTTTCAGGCTCAATTGGTGCTGCGTTATACTTTCTTCATGGATCAAGAATAAGCCACAATTTGTGCCGGAGACATCATGACAGATGCAATCTTCACCGACCATTTGTGCGCAATCAGGGAGCAAAAAGAAATGACGCAGAAAGACCAGATTGTTTCCAGCGGAACGCAGGACGCCGGCTCAACCGGCAGCCAGACACTGCAGTATCAGAGCGGATTTGGCAATGAGTATGCCAGTGAGGCGGTTGCAGGAGCACTGCCTCAGGGCAGAAACAATCCGCAGCACGGACCTCATGGGCTTTACACAGAATTAATCTCAGGTACTGCATTCA
>JAFAGQ010000360.1 GCA_023422555.1 Pseudomonadota bacterium | reverse complement strand
GTTACGCAGCAGGAAGTTCACAAATGAAATCCCTCACCGACAAAGAATCACGCGTTGCCCTGCGCATCGCCGTACTGACCATACACGACAGTCGTACCCCGGAAACAGACACGTCCGGCCGCTATCTGGCTCAGGCGCTTGAAGAGAGCGGGCATGTACTGGCCAGCCAGGCCATCTGTCCGGATAATCGTTATGCCATTCGCAAACAGCTGTCCGACTGGATTCTGGATGATCAGGTGCACGCCATTATCACAAATGGCGGAACTGGCATGCGTGACAAGAATTCCACTATTGCTGCGGTCACACCGCTGTTCGACAACGAGATTGCCGGCTTCGGCGAACTCTTTCGCGCGTATTCCTTTGCCGATATTGGTTCCTCCGGCCTTCAGTCTAATGCACTGGGCGGCAAGGCAAACAATACACTGATTTTCTGCCTGCCTGGTTCCACCTCTGCGTGCCGGCTCGGCTGGGAAAAAATTCTGCGCGAGCAGTTTGACAGCCACCATCAGCCCTGCAATTTCGCTTCGGCCTACGCACCCCGCAGCTAAAGTCCAATTCCACCTAGAGACACTTCAGGAAAACAAGATGCTTGATTTTGATACCGCCCAGCAGCGCCTGCTGGATTTGCCCGTAGGCGACATCCCCGTGGAAAATGTTGAACTGCAGCATGCCCTGGGCCGCGTGCTTGCCCAGGATGTCATTGCCACGCTGGATATGCCTTCTGCCGATAACAGTTCCATGGACGGCTATGCCTTGCGTCTGGAAGATTACGCGCAAGATAAGGCACTGCCGGTGCAGCAGCGCGTTTATGCCGGCGAGGCACCCGCGCCCCAGGAACCGGGGAAAATTTCACGCATCTTTACGGGCAGTCTGGTGCCTCAAGGCGCTGATACAGTCGTCATGCAGGAAGTCTGCGTTGAAGACGATGGCAAAGTCATTATTAACGAGGCGCCCACCCCTGGTCAGAATATTCGTCGCCAGGGTGAAGATACCCGCAAGGGCAGCGTGCTGCTGAAAAAAGGGACACTCGTCGGTGCCGCTGAAATCGGACTGATTGCCACGCAAGGTATTGGCACACTGCAGATGTACCGGCAACTCAAGGTGGGGATTATGACTACCGGTGACGAACTGGTTCCCGTCGGCCAGTCTCGCGAATCCTCACAGATTTTCAATTCCAATGCACCCATGCTGAGCGCGCTGTTTACCACGCTGGGCGCGCGCGTAGAGCATGTCGTGCATGCTGCCGACGAGCTGGAAGTCACGCGCCAGGCGCTGCGAACCCTGTTTGACAGTTGTGATCTGGTCATTAGCGTTGGCGGAGTGTCGGTAGGGGAAAAGGATCTGGTCAAGCCCGCGCTCGAAGCCCTGGGCGCCAGTCTGGACTTCTGGAAAGTGCGCATGAAGCCGGGTAAACCGGTCGCTCTGGCCAGCGTGGATAACACACCTGTGATTTGTCTGCCGGGCAACCCGGTATCGGCCTATGCCGTGCTGGCCGTACTGGTATCGCCCCTGGTGCGCAAACTGCAGGGACGCAGCGAATGCCTGCCGACTCGCTTTCAGGCGATTCTGAAGACAGACAAGATTTTCAATGAAACGCGTGATGAGTTTTTGCGCGTTCGGGTGACACAGGATGAAGGCACGGGCCAGTTCATGGCCGAGCCCTACGACCGTCAGGGTTCCGGCATGAGCTCTTCCCTGCCCTGGGCCAATGCATTTGCGCGTGTTCCTGCAGTACAGAAATACACCGGCGGTGATCGCGTGTGGGTCTATCCAAAAGAGGAATGGATTCGTTGATATGGGCTGTTGCCTGACTCTGATCGGAGCAGGCACGGTTCGGTGAACTCCGGGTGTTGTCCGTCAATACGGTTGCAAGTACCGGAGTTCAGTAACGGCTCTCGCTAATCCCGGGTATTGCGTGCCTGAACCTGCGTCAGTTCTTCCTGCGTGTTCACATTCACAAACGCATCTGCATCATCAAAAACCACACGCAAGGCCTGTTGTGCTTCCAGCCACGGAAGCACGGCACGCCGGCCGCTTTGCAAATAGTCGGCCAGCGTATCCAGCACGGACGCGTGCATGAGCAGACAAACGGAATGATCACGCGCACCCGCATGAACAAAAGCAATCTGCCCACCCTGAGTCATCAGCGCTTCATATAATCGCGGAACATAATCCTCGGGAAGCAGAGGCATATCACAGGCGGCAACCACCAGCCAGCCTGTATGCACATGAGGCGCGGCGGCAAGCAGCCCGGCCAGTGGCCCCTGACTCGCACCGAGTTGCGCATCGTCGGCAATGACCGTTCCATAGTCTTTATATTGATCCTGATGCCGGTTTGCACTGATCAGAATACGATCAGCATAAGGCCTGATCACGTCAAGAACCCATTCAATGAAGGGCCGTCCATGCAATGAGACCAGTCCTTTGTCTACGCCCCCCAGTCGGCTGCCCTGCCCGCCGGCCAGAATCAGCGCTGTCACATCCTGCGCCAGTAAAGGCTTATGCGTTACGTCAGGCTTATGCGACGGCATATCCTCTGTCTTATGCTTAGCGCTGTCAACAGGCTTGTGCGAAGACACGTCGGCAGACGAGTCAGTCTTTCCGATAGCGGTCGTAGTTGCGCCGGATCTCGCCGTCCCGGGCTTCGCGGGATCACTCATGATCAGCCCCCGATATAGCTCATTTCAATTTTTTCGCGCGTGCCCTGGAGCTGATCGCGCAATTCGGAATAGCGGTCAGTTCTGCCGGTCCAGATGCCGGCGATGGCACAGGCAATGTCGTGATCGGACACGGCGTCCGAGCGCAGCAGCGAGCGCATATCGTAGCCCTGGTCCGCAAAAAGACAGGTGAACAATCTGCCTTCGGGCGACATGCGCAAACGCGTACAGTCTCCGCAGAATGCATGAGTCACACTGGTGATAAGGCCAACCTCCCCACTACCATCAGCGTAACGCCAGCGTCTGGCCACTTCGCCAGGATAATTGGCGTGCACGGGTTGCAGGGCAAATTTCGATTGCAATATCTGCAGGATGTCGCGCCCACTGATCACATCTGTCATGTCCCAGTGATTGGTCACGCCGACATCCATGAATTCAATGAATCTCAGAATGTGTCCGCTATTTCGGAAATACTCAGCCATTGGGAGAATCTGATGATCGTTCACACCTTTTTTAACGACCATGTTGACCTTGATCGGCGTTATTCCTGCCTGGCTGGCCGCTTCAATGCCTGCCAATATCTGATCAACAGAGATATGGCTGTCACTCATCTGCTGGAACAGATCCGGATCCAGCGCATCCAGGCTTACCGTAATACGCTGCAGTCCGGCTTCGCGCAGCGGTACCGCCAGGCGCTCCAGCAGCGTCGCATTGGTGGTCAGGGCAATATCCAGCGGCCGGTCATCCAGATCGCGAATCTCTGACAGCATGGCAATCAGCCGGGTCATTTCCTTTCGCAGCAGTGGTTCGCCACCAGTAATGCGCAGTTTATTGACGCCCAGTCGGGCGAAGACGCGCGCGGTACGCGCAATTTCTTCAAAACTCAGAATCTGGTCATGCGGCAGAAACACATGATCACTGCCGAATTCTTCGCGCGGCATGCAGTAAGAGCAGCGAAAATTACATTTGTCAGTAATGGAGATGCGCAGATCGCGCAAGGCGCGCCCAAACTGATCCACCACTGGCCTTCCGGGTACATAGGGGGCCTGCGGTATAGGTCTTGATGCCGTTCTTCGAATATCGGAAATAGGAATAATTTTAGTCATGAAAGGCTTCGTCTACCGTCTGGATCGTGCCAGTCTCACTTGCATCATACCCCACCAACTGACCCAGAAATTCCAGATAATCACTACTGCGCATGAAATGAATGAATTTTTCCACATTGATCTGCTGCAGACTGTTTCTGTGCAATGCAAAAAAATAACGCTCCCGTACCAGTGGAATGAAATCGAGGCCAAACCGGTGTGCAGCAGTCTGCACACCAATGCCAACGTCGGCCATGCCACTTGCAATATGTGCTGCAATGGCCATATGCGTGAACTCACTGTCTTCAAAACCACTGACTGCCGACGTTGAAATATTTTCTTCTTCCAGCATCAGCCCTACCAGATATCGAGTGCTCGAACCCGGTTGCCGGTTGACGAAGCGCACGTCCTTGCGTGCCAGATCCCGAATTGTCTGAATGTTGCGAGGATTGCCGGGCTTGACGAACATGCCGGTGTTGCGCACAGCCAGATGAACCAGCATATGGGTGTCCCGGTTCAGCCAGGGTGCATACCTTTCCAGGATCGCACTTTCAAACTTGCCGACAGGCACCTGGAAGCCCGCCAGTTCACACTCGCTCTGCTCCAGAGCGGCAAGGGCCTCGATTGCCGTACGGTAGCGCAGTTCCAGAATGGTTGAGGGCGTGTTCATGCGCTGCGTCAGCCCTTCTACCGCAAAACCGTGACTGGCATGCAGGCGAATATTGGGCGTGTGTTCCGGTATGAGTTTTTCCAGCTCTTCCTGCGACTCCGAAGCCAGGCTTTCCAGCGTTGGAGACAACCTCGCCTGAATGCGACGGTTGGCCCATACCAGGCGCTTGGCGAATTCGGATAGTTCCGTGCCCTTACGCCGCTTAGTGATGAGCAGCGGCACACCAAAAACGTCTTCAAACTGGCGCAACACGCCCCAGGCGTGACGATAGGAGTGGCCGCGGCTTTCACTGGCAGCAACAATATTGCCACTCACATCAATTTCGGCCAGCAAACCCAGCAACATGGACAGCGATAGCGTTTTGCCGTCCGGGGTTTCTATTGTCCACTCCGGATTGATCCGGATGGAAAAGGGGTACATGTGACGCCTCCTTTGACTTGTTCTTAATATGTGTTCTGTATATGTGTTTTTTAATTCATATTGAAATTATATCTGAATTCGCTACTATTAGGGTATCCGTACGCTGATTATATGGGAATGACGGGTTCTCAAATTTGCCGTACTGCAGCATTTTAATATGCTGAAAATTGCATATAGCATTAAATCTTATTATTACAATCGGAGACCGCCATGTCCAAAACGGGCATTTCTTCACCCTTCATACAGACGGTTGACAAGAAAATCAGAAAAATGATTCCGCTGACACCTGAAACGCCCCATTCGCGCGCGGTGTCAGCCAGCCTGGTCCGCTTTGGCAAAGAGCCAGGCGGATTGCTTCCCATCCTGCATGACATTCAGGACCAGCTCGGCTTTATTCCTCCCGAGTGCGTGGATCAGATCGCGCAGGCGCTGAATCGCTCACGCGCTGAAGTGCACGGCGTCATCACTTTCTACCCACATTTTCATATGGCGCCCAAAGGCGACATTCATATTGAAGTCTGTCGGGCAGAATCCTGTCAGGCCATGGGTTCGACAACGCTCGAAGCCCATATCCGCAACGCCACAGGCTGTGAAATGAACAGCACCAGCGCTGACGGGCGCTATAGCGTCGACGCGGTCTACTGCCTGGGGCTTTGCGCTCAGTCTCCCAATATCATGATCAACGGAGAACCCTGTGCGCATGTTACGCCGCAGGAATTTGACGAATTGCTTCAGGAACATACGGAGGCCGTGACATCATGACAATCCGTATTTACATTCCCGCCGATGCTGCTGCCATTGCAGCAGGCGCAGAACGCGTTGTTGCCGCAGTCAAAAAGGAAGCTGCAAA
Organism: Pseudomonadota bacterium; assembly: GCA_023422555.1. Lineage (GTDB taxonomy): Bacteria > Pseudomonadota > Gammaproteobacteria > Burkholderiales > Burkholderiaceae_B > Advenella. Next base: position 5,603 of record JAFAGQ010000360.1, on the reverse strand, counting down.
CCGCCAGCTGGATATTGAACTGGTTCGTAATGGCTCGCGAGGCCTGCTGTGGCTGGAACCGCTGGTCGAGGTCGAAACTGAAAACGGTCGCGTTGCCTACGGTCCGGTCAAAGCCAAAGATGTGCCCTCGCTTTTTGAAGCCGATTTTCTGCGTGGTGGCGAACATCCGCTGGGTCATGGTCTGACTGACGACATCCCTTATCTGAAAAACCAGGAGCGTCTGACCTTTGCCCGGGTTGGCATTACCGATCCGCTTTCTGTGCAGGACTATATGGCCCATGGCGGATTTGCAGGATTGCGCAATGCACTGCAAATGGATCCGGCAGACATTGTTCAGGCAGTCACTGACTCGGGTCTGCGCGGCAGAGGCGGCGCGGCCTTTCCTACTGGCATCAAATGGAAAACTGTCCTGGGTACGCCGGCAGACCAGAAGTATATTGTCTGCAATGCCGATGAAGGCGACTCGGGTACGTTCTCCGATCGTATGCTCATGGAAGGCGATCCGCTATGCCTGATCGAAGGCATGACCATCGCAGGGCTGGCCACCGGCGCCACCAAAGGCTACCTCTATGTTCGCTCCGAGTATCCGCATGCCATCACCGCACTGAACCGCGCCATTGATGCCGCCACGGAAGCGGGCTGGCTGGGCGCAGACATCCAGGGCAGTGGAAAAACGTTCGAACTGCAAGTACGCAAAGGCGCAGGCGCTTATATCTGCGGTGAAGAAACCTCACTTCTGGATTCGCTGGAAGGCAAACGCGGACTGGTGCGAGCCAAGCCGCCGCTGCCAGCCATCAAAGGGCTTTTTGGCAAACCCACGGTTATCAATAATGTGATTTCTCTGGCCAGTGTGCCCTTTATTCTGGCCGCCGGTGCGCAGGCCTATGCCAATTACGGCATGGGTCGCTCCAAAGGAACACTGCCCTTCCAGCTTGCCGGCAATATTCGTCAGGGTGGGCTTGTCGAAAAAGCCTTTGGTCTGACGCTGCGCGAACTGCTGTTCGATTTCGGCGGTGGCAGTGCCAGTGGCCGTCCCATCAAAGCCGTTCAGGTAGGCGGCCCGTTGGGAGCCTATCTGCCTGAATCCCAGTGGGACGTGCCGATGGATTATGAAGCCTATATGAAAGTGTCGGCCATGATCGGGCACGGCGGCATTGTTGCCTTTGACGACACCACACGCATGAATGATATGGCCCGTTATGCCATGGAGTTCTGTGCTGTCGAGTCCTGTGGCAAATGCACGCCCTGTCGTATTGGTTCCACGCGTGGAACCGAAGTCATCGATCGCATCAGCGCCAATGACCATCGCGAAGAGAATGTAGAACTGTTGCGCGACCTCTGTGACACCATGCTGGGTGGCTCGCTTTGCGCGCTGGGCGGGATGACACCGTATCCTGTTCTGTCAGCATTGCAGCATTTCCCTGAAGACTTTGGCATCGAAGTCGCCGCCGAAACACATTCGTCATAATTATTAAGCTACATCCGCTGCCCGCAAAGGCAAGGAGCCACTCATGTTAGAAACCGTCGTCAAACGTGATATTGATTTGGGTACGCCCGCCATCACATCCGAAAAACTCGTCACCGCCACGATTGATGGTTACGAGATCTCGGTGCCCGAGGGCACATCCGTCATGCGCGCCGCTGCGCTCAATGGCGTGAACATTCCCAAACTGTGTGCGACCGACAGTATCGAAGCCTTTGGCTCATGTCGTCTGTGCCTGGTGGAAATCGAGGGTCGCCGAGGCTATCCCGCTTCCTGCACCACACCGGTAGAAGAAGGCATGGTGATACACACCGAAACGCCCAAGCTGCATCAGTTGCGCCGTGGCGTGATGGAATTGTATATCTCTGACCATCCGCTCGATTGCCTGACCTGCCCTTCCAATGGCGATTGTGAACTTCAGGATATGGCAGGTGTGGTTGGATTGCGCAATGTACGCTACGGCTATGAAGGCGCCAACCATTTGAAGGACCAGAAGGACGAATCTAATCCGTATTTCACTTATGATCCCAGCAAATGCATTGTCTGCAATCGTTGCGTGCGCGCCTGTGAAGAAACGCAGGGCACCTTTGCCCTGACGATCTCCGGCAAGGGCTTTGCCTCGCGCGTCTCTCCAGGTCAGGATCAGCCGTTTCTGGACAGTGAATGCGTTTCCTGCGGCGCCTGCGTTCAGGCCTGTCCGACAGCGACGCTGGAAGACAAGAGTGTGATTGAACTGGGCCAGGCCGATCACGCCGTGGTCACGACCTGCGCCTATTGTGGCGTGGGTTGCGGCTTTAAGGTTGAAATGAAAGGCGAAACCGTGGTTCGCATGACGCCATGGAAAGATGGCCAGGCCAATCGTGGTCACTCCTGCGTCAAGGGCCGCTTTGCATGGGGCTATACCACCCACAAGGAACGCATTACCACCCCCATGATTCGCAAGAACATTTCTGATCCGTGGAAAGAAGTATCCTGGGACGAGGCCATTGCATATGCATCCAGCGAATTCAAGCGGCTGCAGGCTACCTACGGCCGGGATTCGGTGGGCGGCATTACCTCCTCACGTTGCACTAACGAAGAAACCTGGCTGGTGCAGAAACTGGTGCGAGCAGCGTTCAATACCAACAACGTGGACACCTGCGCGCGCGTCTGCCACTCCCCAACGGGCTACGGTCTGAAAACGACGCTGGGTGAATCGGCCGGCACGCAGACCTTTGATTCGGTCATGTTTACCGACGTGGTCATTGTGATGGGCGCCAATCCCAGTGCGGCCCACCCCGTCTTCGCTTCGCGCCTGAAAAAACGCCTGCGCCAGGGTGCACGCCTGATTGTGATCGATCCGCGTCAAACCGAACTGGTCAGCTCTCCACATATCCGCGCCGACTTTCATCTGCAGGTCAAACCCGGCACCAACGTTGCCCTGCTTTGCGCCATGGCACATGTAATTGCGACAGAAGGTCTGGTCAATATGGATTTTGTGCGCGAGCGCTGTGAGGACAAAGCCTTCAATGAATGGCTGGAATTTGTCAGCCAGCCACAGAATTCGCCCGAAGCGATGCAGGAAGAAACCGGTGTACCCGCCGAAGAGATTCGCGGGGCAGCAAGACTGTTTGCTACCGGCGGCAATGGCTCCATCTATTATGGCCTGGGTGTGACCGAACACAGCCAGGGTTCCACTACAGTGATGGCAATTGCCAATCTGGCCATGGCCACAGGCAATATCGGCCGCGAAGGCGTGGGTGTCAATCCGCTGCGCGGACAGAACAACGTACAGGGTTCCTGCGACATGGGTTCGTTCCCGCATGAACTGCCGGGCTATCGTCATATTTCTGATGACGTCACCCGCCACGAATTTGAAAAAGCCTGGAACGTAACGCTGCAACCCGAACCCGGTCTGCGCATTCCCAATATGTTTGACGCCGCGCAGGAAGGCACGTTCAAGGGCCTCTACTGCCAGGGCGAAGATATTGTTCAGTCCGATCCGAATACCCAGCATGTCGCCGCGTCGTTATCTGCGATGGAATGCGTTGTCGTTCAGGACATCTTCCTTAACGAAACCGCCAAATATGCGCACGTGTTTTTGCCAGGCTCTACTTTCCTGGAAAAGGACGGCACGTTCACGAACGCGGAAAGACGTATATCACGCGTGCGCAAAGTGATGGAACCTGCAGGCGGTATGGCCGACTGGGAAATCACCTGCGCCCTGTCCAATGCGCTGGGCTATCCCATGAACTACACCCATCCCTCTGAAATCATGGATGAAATTGCCGCACTGACACCCACCTTCGCGGGCGTATCCTACGAACGCCTGTCGGAAATGGGCAGTATTCAGTGGCCTTGCAACGACGAGGCCCCTGATGGCACACCGATCATGCACATTGACGAGTTCGTGCGTGGCAAGGGCAAGTTCATGATTACCAAATACATTCCCACGGACGAAAGAAGCACCCGGAAATTTCCGCTGCTCTTTACGACCGGCCGTATTCTGTCTCAATACAACGTGGGTGCCCAGACGCGCCGCACACCCAACGTGGCCTGGCACTCGGAAGACGTGCTGGAAATTCATCCGGTGGATGCCGAAGACCGTGGCATCAGTCAGGGAGACTGGGTGGGCATCCAGAGTCGCGCAGGAGAAACCGTCCTGCGGGCCAACATCACTACCCGCGTGCAGCCTGGCGTTGTTTACACCACATTCCACTTCCCCGAATCCGGTGCCAATGTGGTCACCACGGACAACTCCGACTGGGCGACCAACTGCCCCGAATACAAGGTCACCGCGGTCCAGGTAACACGCGTCACGCAACCTTCCAGCTGGCAGAATCATTGGAATGCTTTCCACAAGCAACAGAGCGGTCTGTTGGATAATCGGGTTCCCATGGACGAGACTTCAGTGACCAGCTAATATAGCGGCGACATTTACAGAGCAGGATATTTTCGATGAACAAGGTCGTCTCTCGGACATCACCGACTGCAAGCCAGGATATCCCTATTGAGGATACAGACGACATGCCTACGGGCCACCCGACCAGCGTTTCGCTTTCTGTCACGCGGGTAAGTGATGGCGAGGTTCGCATTTCGTCAGAACGCGATGACATTGCCGTGGAAACGCCGGTGGCCATCGAATTCAATGGCATCAACCATGCCGTCATGCTCGCGACACCTGCAGATTTGCAGGACTTCGCCTGGGGCTTTTGTCTGACTGAAGGCATCGTACGCTCACCCAATGACATTCGTGATATTGGGGTGGAAGCCACGCAACTCGGACTGATTCTGCATGTGCAGATCAGCCCGGCATGCATGCAGTTTCTCAAGGAACGGCGGCGCCAGATGGCCGGTCGCACTGCCTGCGGATTATGTGGCGTGGAAACACTGGATGCCGTCAGGCGTCTGCCAGCAGTTGCACCGCCCAGCAATTCTGGCAGCAGCAATGAATCATCCCTGACCCGCTCAGATCTGCAGTCCCTGCCGCCCGGTGTCTCGCTGTCGCAATTGCTGGCAGGTATGAGTGCCTTGCGTCATCAACAGCAATTGCACCAAATCACCGGCGCGACCCATGCTGCTGCCTGGCTCGCTCCCGACACAGTCGAGCCTGCCTTCATTCGCGAAGATGTGGGTCGCCATAATGCACTGGACAAAACAATAGGCGCCCTGCTGCGCGAGAATCAGCCAACAGGCCGCGGCGCTTTGCTGGTGACCAGCCGAGCCAGCTTTGAAATGGTACAGAAGGCGGCCATGGCCGGCTGCCCGATTCTGGCCGCCGTATCAGCACCCACCTCTGCTGCCATTGGACTGGCGACAGAAACCGGCATTACGCTGATGGGTTTTACCCGTGCGCAGCAGGCCACCATCTACGCACATCCTGAACGTTTTCAATGACAGACACAAGGCAACACACCATGACTTCACATCAGGTCGACACCACCGCAATGCTCATCAAAATGGCCAACCAGATAGCCGATTTTTTTGAAGCCCTTCCCGACAGAGAAGAAGGGTTGCGCAGTGTCTATGAACATATTCGAAAATTCTGGGAGCCGCGCATGCGCATTGCACTGCTCGAGTTTCTGGACAAACACCCTGAAGGCAAAGACGAGGAAATAGCGCTATCCCCATTCGCACTGGA
>JAFAGQ010000353.1 GCA_023422555.1 Pseudomonadota bacterium | reverse complement strand
CTTTACCAACCGTATCCGTAAACCGGAAATCGACAAAAGTCACTTCACGATCACCAATCAGCTTCAGAACGTCTTGAGGGGTTGTCATACTATCTCCATGAGTAATGTCCAATGACAGGGCCTTGACCGGCCTTATGCGAGGTATTAAGCAAACTTTGTGCCAGCTTTTTTATGACCACTTGCGTGGCAGGGACGCCAATGTACGCACTATTTTAGTGCTAATTGAAAACGGTGTCTGCACTATTTTGGTGCCTCAGTGAGACTGCGCACCGAAATCGGGCGTAAGCCGGTTCGTTGCGGGCGGTCAGGCTGCCTGATAGAAGCATTCTAGTGCTCCCATTCAAACGGATAGTTTGGTTGCCGGGTGACTGAGCCAACCCGGCGCAGCATCACATTGCCTGGTCGTCAGGCAAAAACAGCGCCTGCAAATCATTCAGGAAGGCGCGGCCCCGGTCAGTCGGACGAATTATCAAAGGATCAGGTTCCAGCAAACCACGTTCTACGGCCTTGCGGATGGCGGCGGCGGCTGTCAATAAGGACAGACTGGTTCGCTCCTGGTAAAGACTGGCAGGTACACCGTCGATCAGCCTGAGTGCATTGAGCATGAATTCGAACGGCAAATCCTTCACTGTCAGCGTCTGCTCGCTCATGCGTCGGGCGGATGCATCCCCATCCAGCGATCGATCCATCCAGCTCACTGGATTCTTGACGTTGGCGGTTCGCAGAATGTGGTCGTGAAAGGACAGCTTGCCATGCGCGCCCGGGCCAATGCCAATATAGTCGCCGAACTCCCAGTAATTCAGATTATGTCTGGCACGACAGCCGGGCCTGGCATAGGCGGAAATTTCATAATGCTCAAATCCGGCATCCTGCGTCTCGCGCAGCAGCATGTCTTCAATGTCTGCCGCGCTGTCTTCATCAGGAAGTCCTGCGGGCGGGAATTTGGCAAAAACCGTATTCGGTTCCATCGTCAGATGGTACAAAGACAGATGCTGCGTTCCAAACCCCAAAGCACGTCTGACATCTTCCCGGGCTTTTGCCACGGTTTGACCGGGTAGCGCAAACATCAGGTCAATATTGACCTGGGGAACACTCTTTAATGCCAGTTCGATGGCACGCTCAGCCTGTTCGGCATTATGAATACGCCCCAGTTTGTGCAGGGCATCGTTGTCAAAACTCTGCACGCCCAGTGAAAATCGGTTGACGCCCGCCGCCGCATACTGCTCGAAGCGACCCGCTTCAGCCGTACCCGGATTGGCCTCCATGGTAATTTCAGCGTCCGGACTCAATGGCAAATACGAGCGCACCATAGTGAGCATCTGATCGATCGCTTCACCACTCAACAGGCTTGGTGTGCCGCCGCCCAGAAAAACGGTATACACGGTGCGCCCCCAAACCAACGGCAGGGTCGCTTCCAGATCACGACGCAAGGCTGCCAGATAACGAGCCTCGGGAATCTCGTTTTTCTTCTCGTGCGAGTTAAAGTCGCAATACGGACACTTGCGCACACACCAGGGCACATGAATGTATAAGGAGAGTGGCGGCAGTCCGGTAGTGAAGCTGACTTGCGGTTTCAGGCGCTGCAGCGGGACAAAGGTTTCACTCACGTTGCACTCAGGTCTGCAAGGAGACGGCGCAGCGCCATGGCGCGATGGCTGACCTTGTTCTTGACTTCAGGATCCAGCTGCGCCGCAGTCTTGCCAAGGTCAGGTAGATAAAAATACGGATCGTAGCCAAAGCCGTTATCGCCAGCGGCAACTTGCGCAATTTCTCCGTGCCAGGTGCCCTGGGCAATAATCGGACAGGGGTCATTCTCGGAGCGAACAAAAACCAGCACCGCAATATACGCAGCACGCCGATCCTGCTGATTCTGCAATTCCAGCAATAAACGCCGGTTATTGGCCGCGTCGGATTTCTCTTCGCCAAACAGCGTGGCGTAGCGAGCAGACAGCACGCCGGGTGCACCATTGAGCGCAACCACCGAGAGACCGGAATCGTCAGCCAGTGCGGGCAGCCCGGTATGATGACTCGCGTGCCGCGCCTTGGCCAGCGCATTCTCTACGAAAGTATGAAAAGGTTCAGGGGCTTCTGACACATTCAGTTCACCCTGAGGTATCAGTCGCATACCCAGTGGCGCAAACAGCGCATCGAATTCACGCAGCTTGCCTTTGTTTCCGGAAGCCAGTACTACATCCATCATTGTTCCTATTGATTCAAACAGGCCAGGCCGATTGCTGTTCACGCAGGAGCCTGGCGATACCGGACTCGGCCAGCGCCAGCAGACTGTCCAGATCCTGACGACTGAACACCTGCCCTTCTGCCGTACCCTGTACCTCGACAAACTGTCCCGAGCCCGTCATGACCACATTCATATCAGCATCGCAGGCCGAATCTTCTTCATAATCCAGATCAAGTACAGGCTGACCTTTGTACATGCCCACGGAAATGGCTGCAACACGATCTCGCAAGGGATTCACTGTCAGCGTACCCGCCTTTAGCAGTCCGCTGACGGCGTCAGCCATGGCAATCCACGCACCGGTAATGCTGGCACAACGTGTACCGCCATCGGCCTGAATCACATCGCAATCAATCTGAATGGTTCGCTCACCGAGCTTTTCCATATCCATGACAGCGCGCAGGCTGCGACCGATCAGTCTCTGGATTTCCTGGGTACGACCGCTTTGCTTGCCGCGGGCAGCCTCGCGGTCCGAGCGGGTGTGCGTAGAGCGAGGCAGCATGCCATACTCGGCGGTGACCCATCCCTGCCCTTTGCCACGCAGAAAGGGTGGCACGGTTTCCAGGACACTGGCGTTGCAAAGTACTCGGGTGTTGCCGGCTTCAATAAGAACAGAACCTTCCGCATAGTTGGTGTAACCGCGTGTTACGGAAAGTGTACGAATCATGTCGTGTTCGCGACCCGATGGGCGTGCAAAGTTCAGGTTCAGATCGGCGCTTGGCATAATATCCTCATCTATTATCAATAGTTACATTGTAGTGCGCCACGCACATAAAATGGTCATTTGCATCACTTATA
>JAFAGQ010000345.1 GCA_023422555.1 Pseudomonadota bacterium | reverse complement strand
TTGCATCCAGAATTCCCATGATCTTTCCTTGTTTTGAGTAAGAAGAGGAAAGTTCACTATAACACCGATAGGCTCACCATCATACTTGTGATTTATACGATAAATATTTGATACAGTTGATATTTTTACTTGCGAGAGCGCGACACACTCACAACTTATAGTTGAGTGAGAGCATGACGCTGCGCGGTTCTCCATAGACGTTACTTGGGAAAGGTACACTGCCGGTGATGGCACTGTAATATTTCTTATCGAACAGATTATTAATATTGAGTCTCACGTCAAGCTTTGGCGTTGCCTGATAGCCAATCATCAAATCGGCAATCGCATAGCTCTTCTGCTCCACTCTGTAGTCGACTCCGCTACTGGTGCCTTCGTTATAGATGGTCGACTGCCAATAGACCGAACCGCCCACGCGCCAGCGATGCCAGTCGCCCGTCATCTGATAGGAGCTTGATAGCTTGAAGAGATGACGCGGCGTATCGGTATCGAAGGGTTGTCCGACGTTGAGCGGATTGGCATCTTCGCGATACTTCGCACTCGTGTAGGTGTAGCCGGCAGCGACCTGCCAGTTCGGTGATATTGCACCCTGTACCTCAAGCTCTACGCCCTGGCTGCGTACCAGACCGGCAGCCGCATAGCATACCTGGCTTGGATAACCGCTGCATGATGTCTGGTCACTGAGTTTGTAAGCACGATTCGCCTGATCGAGTCGGAAGAGCGTTGCCGATGCGTTCAGCGCGCCATCGAAATATTCGCCCTTGATACCGAGTTCATAATTCTTTCCCTTGATTGGCGCCAGCACTGTCTGATTGGCATCCAGATAACTTTGTGGTTTGAAGATATCCGTGTAACTGGCGTAAACCGAATGATGATTGTCCAGATCATAAATGAGCCCGGCATACTTGGTCACGTTGCGAGTGATACCGTACTTATTGCGCGTAATGGAAGATGGCGTGTTCGCATCGAAATTTGCATAGCCATAGCTGGTATCCTGGTAGTCAAACCAATCCAGCCTTGCGCCCAGAATGAGCTTGAGCCGATCTGCAAGATTCAAACGCGTCGTCGCATAAACGCTCTTTTGCTCGATATTCGAATCAAACCAGTCACGCAACGGAATATCAGGCTTTGCAATGGCACTTGAATCCCAGTTATAGATGTCCATCCCGCTGATTAACGTTGAGCCCTGCCGCGTATCACCATCAAAACCTACCTTGCGATAGTTGCCGCCAAACACCAGTTCATGCTTGCGACCGAAGAGTTCGAATGGGCCCGAGGCATACAGGTCGTAGCTGTTCTGTCTTTCGACGTGCTTGTTACGTGAGCCATATTGGGTATAAATATTATTGGGGATATTCAAGCCAATGTAATTGCCCAGCATGTCCAGTTTTGCAATCGAATGGTAAGCAGACAAATTCACTTTCCAGTCATTGTCAAAGCGATGTTCCAGACTTCCATAGATGGAAGTCGTCGTCTTGTTCCAGTATTCCCAGTCATTGGCAAAAGACGTGGAACGCGGCAGATGAAGGTCGCTGCCATCCCGCGCAACGGGCAAACCGGTAAAGCCATTTCCGTCAAGATCGTCTTCCTGACGCAGCACACTCAAGGTAAACGTCGTTTGCGGACCGAAGTCCTTTTCCAGAATCCCATACATGAGCTTGCGTTCACTCTTGTCTGCGTGTTTGTAGCTATCTTTTTTCTGATAGGCAACCACCGCGCGGCCACGCAGTGTTCCATCGGCATCCAGAGATCCTGATGCGTCGAGCTCGGTTCGGTAGCGATCCCAATTGCCGACTCTGCCGGTGAGCGACACCTGCGTCTCTTTCGTTGGACGCTTGCGAATCAGATTGATGGCCGCAGCAGGATTTCCGGCACCCAATGCCATGCCCGCAGCCCCACGAACAATCTCAACTCGGTCATAAACGGACATGTCCGTGCCCAGCAGATCCTGACTCAGGTAAGACCCATCCAGACTCACGGGCAAGCCATCGTACATGATGTTATCCACGTACATACCACGCGAGTAAAAGGAGGCGCGCTCCGGTCCAAAGCGACGGTAGGTCAGGCCTGGCGCAGTCTGCACCACGTCATTGACACTGGATAACCCCTGATCTTCAATGCGCTGACGAGTGATAACGGTCATTGCCTGAGGCGTTTCGCGCAGTGTGAGACCCAGTTTGGTGGCCGTGGTGCTTGGTCCGGTCGTAGTATAGGAGCCTGATCCTTCTGTCGTGGAATCCGAAGACGCTTGCGCAATAATCGGGGCGAGCGCTGTCACACTGCTGTTTGCCTGCCGGGTCAGGGACACATTTCTTCCGTTACGCCGAAACTCAATACCAGTGCCTGACAGTAACCGGCGCAAGGCGTTATCCGGTGTCAGGTTACCGGCAACAGGTGGCGCACTCAGTCCTCTAACCGTTTCTGGCAGATAAAAAATTTGCAGTGAAGCCTGTTCGCCCAGCTGAATCAGCGATCGATTGAGCGATTGCGACGGCAGACTGATTTGAACGGCTGTCTCCTGAGCCAGTGACTGTACGGGGACGGCTCCGAAGGCCAGCATAACGGTAATCGTCAAGGCATTGAGCCTTGAACGCGCGCCGAGTAACGCCGAGCTGCTTGTGTTAATCACATTCAGCATATCCGGGTGGACTATCATCGATGTTTCCAAAAAGAGTGGTTGGGCATAACGCCAGCGGAAATATCTGCGGGGGCGATATTCAGTTGGCTGGCTTCACTCATAAGACGCCAGATGCGGAGTAAATCCGGAATGATTCTCATTAGAATATCGTTACAGAATGTATCTTGTTTTGATGACTGGTGCTGCAATGACAGTCGTAATAATGCGCCGCGCTCCATGAAGGCGCTCGCATCGGTGAATACAAGGGAATAGAAAAGAGATTGTTAGCGCGAGGACTCAAGCACCGCGCGACCATCCGCAAGACGTCGGACTTTGACAGGGGCAATCTGCGGCAGGACGGCCAGCAGCGCCTCTGGCGAATCAATGCCGACCGTACCCGATATGCGAAGGCGCGCCAGGCGCGTATCACTCGTGCTTAGCGGGAATGCCAGATAACGGTTCAACTCTGAAACAACATCCGAGAGCGGCGTATTGTCAAACACCAATCGGCCGCGTTGCCATGACAGACGTGATGAAACATCATCCTGAAAAGGTGCCGTCAGCGCCCCTTTTGTGTCAGCCCGCGATACATAGCCCGCGCTCAGCCGCGTCCTGTTGCGCTTCCACCAGGGCCCCGTTGAAAACTCAACTGTCCCCTCTTCGACCGCAAGCGTGACGGCGTCAGCATCGCGACGCACATCAAAACGTGTGCCGGTAACAAGCACCTCGGCGCTACCGGCATCCACCGTGAATGGTCTGGCGTTATCGCGGCTTACGGAAAACAGCGCCTCTCCCGCAAGGAGTTGCACCTGTCGACGATCCTCATAGAAGGCAACGGCGACCTGGGTAGCGGTATTCAGATCCAGAATGGAATCGTCCGGCAGATAAAATCGCTTGCGTTCGCCCTTGACGGTGGAAAACTGCGCAGTAAATTCCGGCTCAGGCCACCAGTAGCGCCTGCCGAAAACGCCTGCCGCCAAGGCAGCGGTGCCCAACGACCCCGCCCCCAGAAGAAGTCGTCGACGATTGGCGTACACAGGCGTAGGCAGCCCGGACTTTTCCTCGGAGGTCTCCATGATGGCGCGCATTTCGCTTTCGGGCAGAAGATCGGCGGTTTCCCACACCCGTTCCAGTGAGCGGTACTGACGCTCGTGCTCAGCGTCCGCCGCCCGCCAGGCGTCAAACGCCTGCTGCTCCTGCAACGAAAGCGTACCGAGTCGCGCCCTTGTAAACCAATGCAGTGCCTGCTCGCGAGGTGTGGAAGAAGATGTCTGGTCGCCGGATTCAGTCATTGTGCGCAGCGTGAGAAACAGGGTACGAATAGTATCCCCTCATTAACAGGACGTCCAGGCATACGAAATTCCGGAATCAATGCGGCGCATAATTTTGTAACTTTTCCTGAAGATGTCGTATTGCACGTGTCATATACTTTTCAACGGAGCTGGGCGTCAGTTGCAGTTTGTCGGCGATTTCCTGCTGGGTATAGCCCTCAATTTTGTTCCACAGAAAAACCTGCTGGCACTTCAAAGGCAGCTCCAGCAAGGCGGCGTGCAGCGCCCGCGACAGCTCGGCAGTGCGAAGCGCGACATCCGGATCCTGCTGCACGGGATGCTCTTCGTCACTCAGTTCATGGAGAGAGACGGTTTTAGAACGGGATTGTCGCCGAATTTCACTGACCAGCCGGTTCTGGGCAGACCGGTAAAGGTAAGCCCGCTGATCAAGAACTGCGGCATGTTCTCCTTGTATTAACCGCTCCATCGAGTCCTGAACCGCATCCTCGGCGTCCTGCGGCAGAGAACTTCTTTTTGCCCACGACCCAAGCAGCTCGCTGTAGTGAGCGAGCCAGCCTTTCTTGTGCGCTGGGGGACGGGACATGGAAATAAGCGGAGATTATCGTTTCAACCTTCAATAATAACAATAATTCTCATTTAGATATAGCGAAAAGCCGAGTGCGTGGTGAGATGCGACGGCGATTCATGCCCGAAATGGTTAGTAGCTACCGGTACGCATTAAGCGTTACCAGCCCGTATCCAGTGCGCCTGCTTCCAGTTTCCATTACGCACGCAAGTTTGAATGCAGTCAGAGAGTTCAGTCATGACACAGCGTACCGATTTGGTCATGTTTCTTGATTTGGCATTTGCCAGCACAATCGTTCTGACCAGACCTGAATCCGAGAGCGGAGAGGCTTTCAGTTGACCTCGCGCCAAATCCTCCGTGATGGCAATCGATGGCAGAATGGTGTAGCCCAGGCCATCCAGCACAAGTCGCTTCTGTACACTCATTGAGTTAGTTTCCGCAACGACATTCAATCGCATGTCATATTTCTGGCTGACCTGATCGACCAGTATGCGCAGCCCATGAGGGCGACTGGGAAGAATGAACGGCTTATCCGTCATATCGCTCAGTTCAACTGGCTGTTCCACCTTCAAGTCACTGCTTGCCGGTCCCACGAGCCACAGTTTTTCCTCAACGAGAGGTTGAACGCTCAGTGCTGAGCTCAGCCTTGTGTCGTAAAGCAAAGCAACGTCGATCTCGCCGACTTCCAGCCAGTCCTGCAGGTGCCCCGCATAGCCACTGGTAATTGTCGCTTTGATGCCTGGATAAGACTGCTGCAGGTTGCGGATGAGCATGCTGGACAATAAATCGCTGGTGCTTGGCAACAACCCCACGTT
>JAFAGQ010000230.1 GCA_023422555.1 Pseudomonadota bacterium | reverse complement strand
GGGCCGGCGGCCAGCCTTGCCGGATCACCGGGCAGCATATGGACAAACAGGAAGACCACCACACAGACCAGAATCAGCGTGGGGATAATTCCAAAAATTCGTTTTACCAGATAGGAAAACATGGTTGAATCCAAAGGCTCGCGATGCCCGAAGGCATCGCGAATATTTCAATTGCAGCAATTGCGGATCAGGCCCGAAACAAAAGATTCGGTCGAGCCTTAATCACATCCGCAATTACCGTCAAGGTGGAACAGTGAATCGCTTGCGGATCAGTCCTTCAGATCCAGGTCCTTGAAGTAATACGATGCATCAGGCATGACTTCAAAGCCTTCCAGCTTTTTGCTGCGGGCCGCTACGGTATCAGCTGTGTTCAGGAAGATCCATGGCGCATCTTTGTAGATCTGTTCCTGGGCATCCTTGTACAGCTCTGTTTTTTTGGCCTTGTCCGTGGTTTTCAGGGCATCAGCCAGATCTTTGTCAACCTGCTCATTTTTGTAATAAGAGAAGTTGCCGAAGGTTGGTGGCCATGCGTCGCCAGCCAGCAATGGACTCAGTGCCCAGTTGGCCTCGCCAGTAGAGGCAGACCAGCCGATGTAGTACATACGTACCTTGGCGTCCTTGGGTTCTTTGACAGTCTCAACGCGTTGTACACGCTGACCGGGCTCAAGCGCTTCCACGCTGACCTTGACGCCTACCTGACGCAATTGCTGCTGAATGAACTGAATGGCTTTGACAGACGTACCATCATTGTATGCGCTCCAGAGCGTGGACTCGAAGCCCTGCGGATAGCCCGCTTCGGCCAGCAGTTCACGTGCCTTTTTGGGGTCATAAGGCCATGCTTTCATTTTGTGCGAGAACTCGACTTTGTCCGGTACGACGCTGTCTGCCGTACGGGCATAGCCATTGAACACCACTTTGTTCAGCGCTTCCTTGTTGATCGCATAGTTCATGGCTTCGCGCACTTTCGGATTATTGAAAGGCTTGAACTGCGTGTTCATCGCAACATAACGCGCAATGATGGAAGGCTTGGCGATCAGATCAATTTTGTCATTTTTCTTAAGAACAGGCGCCTGCTCGTAAGGAATCGGATAGGTAAACTGGGCTTCGCCTGTCTGCATAACGGCAGCACGTGTGTTGTTGTCGGTCACAACGCGGAAATTGATGGAATCGACTTTGGCGATATGATCTTTATCCCAGTAGCCATCGAATTTCTTCATTTTCACGTTCTGGCCAGGGTTCCATTCCTCAAAGACGTACTGGCCGGTCCCTGTGGGATGCAGATTGATGTCCTTGCCATACTTCTTCAGTGCGGCTGGCGAAATGATCATGGCTGACGGGTGTGCCAGATTGTTGATGAACGCAGAGAATGGTTCCTTAAGCGTGATTTTCACCGTTGTCGGATCCACCACCTCGATCTTATCGATACCTTTGAACTGGTTGTATCGGGCCAGCGCATTTTTACGATCCAGAACGCGCTCGAAATTGACTTTCACGGCCTCGGCATTGAAGTCGGTACCGTCGTGGAATTTGACGCCTTCGCGCAATTTGAATGTATAAGTCAGACCATCTTCGCTGACTTCAAAGTCTTTTGCCAGAATCGGATGGATTTTGAAATCCAGATCGAAACCGAACAGACCCTCATACCAGCCTTTGCCCACGGCCTGGGACTGAGTGGAATTGGTATTGTACGGATCCAGTGAATCAAAGCCATAGGGGACCGCAACGGTCACGTCCTTGGCCGCCAGCGCGGCCTGCGAGAATGCCATGCCCAGCATAAGGGCTGGGACCAGCATTGTGCTGCGTAAACGAAAAGATGACATATGAACTCTCCCTGCTGAGAATAATAAAATTAACTACATTTGTTATAAGAAAAACCGGCGCCTGTTATGTAAAGCCGACGCCTGATAAACATAAAGCCTGCGCTTAATAAACGCCTACCGAATGACGGGCGACATAATGATCGTCTCCGACACGCTCCAGCGCGGCAACAACAGGCTCATCACCAACGGGTCGCACCGGACTGGGTATTTCACCTGCCATCAATGCAGACATGCGGTGGCGTCTGTCGGGATCGGCAATGGGCACCGCAGCCATAAGCTTTTGCGTATAGGGGTGTTGCGGATTTTCGAAAATTTCCCGACGGGATCCCAGTTCAACAATCTGTCCCAGATACATGACGGCCACGCGATGGCTGATACGTTCCACTACCGCCATGTCATGTGAAATAAAGAGATAGGAAATGCCAAATTCCTTCTGCAGATCCATCAGCAGATTGACGATCTGAGCCTGAATCGACACGTCCAGCGCCGAGACCGATTCGTCGGCGATGACCACTTTCGGATTCAGTGCCAGGGCGCGTGCAATACAGATGCGCTGGCGCTGACCGCCCGAGAATTCGTGAGGGTAACGCTGGGCCATATTGGCAGGCAGACCGACTTTTTCAAGCAGCCACTCCACACGCTCCATGGCCTGACGGCCACTGGCAATGCGATGAATCAGCAACGGCTCCATAATGGAATAGCCCACGGTCTGGCGCGGATCCAGCGACGCATAGGGGTCCTGGAAAATAAACTGGATATCGCGACGCACCGCCTGCATCTCTTGCGTGCTCAGCTTGCTGATATCACGACCCTGGAACAGAATCTGACCTGAGTTTGCCTCAATCAGTCGCAGCAGCGTTCTGCCGGTGGTGGATTTGCCGCAACCCGATTCGCCAACCAGCGCCAGGGTTTCCGATGGATAAAGATCAAAGCTGACTTTTTCTACAGCATGGACACGTCGCACCACGCGATTGAAGATGCCGCTGGTCACATCAAAACGTGTGACCAGATCCTTGACCTGCAGAATCGGGCCGGCCTCGCGTTCAGGAACCAGCTTTACCGGTTCCTGTGCAGATTCCGGTTCAGCCGCTTTGGCCTCCTGCAGCGACAGCAATTCGAAGTGGCCCGGCAGATCGGTGCCGTTCATGGAACCGAGCCGGGGCACGGCAGACAGCAGCGCCTTGGTGTAGGGATGCTGGGGATTATGAAAAATGTCATGCGAGGCATTCTGCTCGACTTTATTGCCTTTGAACATGACAAGCACACGATCGGCAACTTCGGCTACCACGCCCATGTCATGTGTGATAAAGATCACACCCATGTTCATTTCTTTCTGCAATTCACGAATCAGCTGCAGAATCTGCGCCTGAATTGTTACGTCCAGTGCCGTTGTGGGTTCATCAGCAATCAGCAGCGCAGGCTTGCAGGCCAGAGCCATGGCAATCATCACACGCTGGCGCATACCACCTGACAATTGATGAGGAAACCGTTTCATAACGGCATGAGCTTCGGGAATGCGGACCTGATCCAGCATGCGCAGGGCTTCTGCACTGGCCTGCTGCGCATTGAGCCCCTGATGCAGGCGAATGGATTCGGCGATCTGCTCTCCGACCGAAAACACCGGGTTCAGCGACGTCATGGGTTCCTGGAAGATCATGGCCATGTCCGCGCCGCGGATGGCGCGCAGCTGTGCACTGTCGAGCCGGGCCAGATCGACCACCTGACCCTGGCGGCGGCGAAACAGCATTTCACCGCTCATGATCCGACCACCCCCATGTTCCACCAGGCGCATCAGCGACAGCGATGTCACTGACTTGCCGGAA
>JAFAGQ010000174.1 GCA_023422555.1 Pseudomonadota bacterium | reverse complement strand
ATTCTGAGCAATAATGCCCGGCTCGATTGGATTCTTGATCCGAATCACAGTCTCAGGTTCGAAGCCGGCCGCACAACCACGGACAACCTGCGCACCGAGAAATCAGGCACCCCAAGTGGCATGGATAATGAGCGCGTCACTTACGGACTGACCCATGACTGGAAATGGGGCAATAACAACTCGACCAAGACGTATCTGCAACGGGAAGACGTCAAAATCAACAATGACTCCAACTTCTCCAAATATGAGTCGACCGTATTCAACACCAAGTCTCTGATTCCCTTTGATCGTCATATGCTTTCGGTGGGTGCCGAATACAAGCAGGAGGAAACGGATCACGATGCAGACCGCTTCCCAGGCTCCAAAGCACTGAATCTGACCAGATGGCAGGCTGCGGTATTTGCAGAAGATGAGTACAGTCTGACCGACAATTTCTCGCTGACAACGGGTATTCGCTTTGACAAGAACGAGCATTATGGGAATCACGTCACGCCACGGTTATATGGCGTTTACCACTGGAATGAAAATCTTGTTTTCAAAGGTGGCGTAAGTGGTGGTTTCAAAACCCCGACGTTAAAGCAGGCCGACGACAGCATCGTTGAGCAGGCCGGCCGGGGTCGATCCTGGGATATGGGTAACTCTGATCTGAAACCCGAAAGCAGCACCAACTATGAGCTTGGCTTTGCATGGAGCAATCCGGATTCCGTCAACTTCGGTCTGATGGCATACCATACCCGATTCAAGGACAAGATCGACAAGGAATACATATGCAATACACCTGAAGGTGACGAGCCTTCATGCACCTTCAATGGGCAGACACGATACAGTATTCAGCAATATACAAACCTGGATTCTGCAACCCTGCAGGGTATAGAAGCGACCTTTGGTATGCCAATTGGCCCTGTCTCATTAACCACAAACTATACCTACTCTGACAGTGAAATTACCAGCGGTCAGAACAGTGGTAAACCGCTGAACAATACGCCGCGGCATATGTTCAACGTTAGTCTGGACTGGAAGCCGAACGATGCGCTTGGCGTCTGGGGCAAGTTCAAATTCAAAAGTGACACGATCGATGGAGGCGAGGATCGGATTCCCTCCTACGCGCTGGTAGACACCGGATTGACATATCGGTTCAATCGTCATGTCAGTGGCTACCTGGCTGTCTATAACGTACTGGACAAAAAGGTAAGCAGTGAGTCCTACGGGAAAACGCTGGACGGAAGAAGATACTACGCAGGCGTATCAATGGAGTTTTAAATGAGCTTTTTTCGTTACGCCATCATCGTATTGCTATTTGTCTGCTTTCCAATAGCAAGTCAAGCCAAAGTCATTGATCTGTCCAAAGCACCTGCCTATCCCGCTCTCTATGAACCAGAGAGTCTGACTGTCGATTCGCCGCCTGATCTTGTACTGCTGGGCGCTGACCTGGTTGAGATCACTGTCGCGTTGGGAGGTGCCGGCCGAATCCTGGCCCGACCGGATCCAATCGACTTACCGGGTATTTCCGGCACGCCAAACAGAATGCGGGAGTGGGCCGGTGTTGAAGGTGTCGCGGCACTGCGACCCGGTCTGGTCATTGGATCTTCTGTTATTAACAGGCGCCTGCTTGATGGCCTTAAATCTATCGGCATCGAAACGGATTTAATTGATCGGACGCTTCCTGCAATAGACAAAGTGGCCAGAATGGCAAAGCATTTGAAGGCAGAAGAGCGCGGGGCTGCATTGATTGCAAACATCGAACAGGATTATAAGAAAGCCAAGGCGCCAAAAATTAACGGCCGTCCAATTCGGATTCTGCATGCCTCAAAAATGGGAGCAGGCAGCAATTTTACTGCCGGTGGGGCAGAAACGGCAGTTCATAATCTGATTGAACGTGTTGGTGCGCTCAATGCCGCAGCGGAGATTGGCAGGGATCGTTATCGACCCATTACGCCGGAGGGGGTGATGGCAATGGCGCCTGACGTCGTCATTATTTCGGCAGCCGAAATTGCTTCGTTTGGAGACCTGGACACATTCTGGAAGGATTATCCAGGCCTGGCATTTACACCAGCGGCAGAAAATAAGAATCTGATTATCATGCGCGAATTGCATGTCAGAGCGGATGCCGCATCGTCCGGGATCGCATCCGCGCAGCTGGCAACCGCATTGAAAGAGCTCTTCGAATGACAGTTGCAACGCAATTAGCGCGGCCCGCCAGACCCAGGAGTCGGATACCGCTTTTAGCTCTACTTGTCATTCTGTTTTTAATGATGGCATTGCAGTTGTCAATCGCAAACGGCGCAATTCCTTTGAACTTGAACGAAGTGCTTTCTGCATTGATGTCCCGCTTCTCGACATCAACGCTGTCTCGAGATGAAGCCCTTAATGCCGCGGTTGTCTGGGACTTGCGCCTGGCACGAAGTCTGACTGCTGTCGTGGTGGGCGCGAGTCTGGCTACCTGTGGTGCAGCCATGCAAGGATTGTTCGGAAATCCTCTGGCTGACCCGGGTCTGGTCGGCGTATCGTCCGGCGCCTCTTTGGGTGCCATCGCTGTGGTCGTATTGCAGATTTCCACCTTTGGGATCTGGACCTTACCCATTGGCGCGTTCGTGGCCGGGGTGGGAACCACTTTTCTGATTTATGGCCTGGCCAAGCCGGGGCGAGCAGGCGCTGACAGTTCAACGCTATTACTGGTCGGTATAGCGATTAACGCGATTTCAGGTGCAATAGCCGGCTACCTGACTTATCTGGCCACGACAGAGCAACTGCAAAGCCTTATGTTCTGGTCGATGGGCTCGCTGGCATCTGCAAAGTGGCTGACGCTTGCCATTACCGTTCCCCCCACCGTTATTGGCATCTGGCTGCTGATGGTGTGGGCACGCCAGCTGGATCTGCTTGCGCTCGGCGAACGTCAGGCAAAGCATTTGGGTGTCGATGTTACTCGATTCCGGCGCAAACTGATTTTTGTGTCTGCGTTACTGGTGGCAGCCGCCGTGTCATTCAACGGCACCATCGGCTTCGTGGGACTGGTCGTTCCACATTTGTTCAGATTGATGATCGGCCCTTCACACCGCATGCTGATTCCGTTTTCAGCCGCGGGAGGCGCGTTATTGATGCTGGTGGCAGATCTTGCCGCCCGTACCCTGGACCCGCCCAATGAGATTCCCATTGGTGTCATTATGGCATCACTAGGCGGGCCATTCTTTTTGTGGATGATTCGACGCGGGAGTCGATTGACGGGACAAAGGCAGTGATCAAAGTTGACAATGTGACGCTGGCAATTCAGGAAAAAATGCTACTGAATAATGTCAGTCTATCGTGTGCTGCAGGGACGATTACCGCGCTTTGCGGCCCCAACGGAGCAGGCAAATCGACATTGCTTTCGGTGATTGCCGGAGACATGGAGCCGGATCAGGGCAGCATAACATTATTAGGCCGACCTCTTGACAGCTATACGATTCGTGAGCTTGCTCAGATTCGCTCCGTGTTCCCTCAAGGCGCGCCTATCCGATTTGGCTACAGCGTAGAAGAAGTGGTCGCAATGGGACGTGCGTTTCGGGAACTTCCTCCGGATGCCGATCAGGAATCCATCGACCATGCCATGGAGGAAGCCGAGATAGCACATATGGCATATCGGAATGCACAGACTCTTTCCGGTGGTGAAAAAGCGAGAACAACCTTTGCACGCGTTCGTGTGCAGGACACACCGATAGTCCTGTTGGACGAGCCTACCGCTGCGCTGGATTTACGCCATCAGGAAAAGGTGCTGCAGTCGGCCCGTCGTATCGCCGCATCAGGGTCGGCCGTCATCGTCGTCCTGCACGATCTTAATCTGGCCTCTGCTCATGCTGACTCAATAGTTCTTCTGGAAAGCGGCTGTATTGTCGCCCAGGGATCGCCTGGGCAGGTGATGACAAGGGAGCTGATCAGCCGGGTATACCGTCAGAACGTCTGTGTCATCCCACATCCCCGACGGGATTGTCCTGTCGTGCTAATCGATTAACCGAGGTCATGATGAATATATTAAATAGTCCAAAAGTTTCTGCTGTTCTGGAGCGCGAGCATAGCGCAGCGAAAGCACAGCGCGCTCAGCGCATCGCTGGCTCCAAGCCCAGGGACAAGACACAGCAACGACCAGACTTTCGTACCTCAGATATACATCGTACACAATATTTATCTATCGGACCGAATCAGGGTCGTTGGCTGTTTGCGCAGGCGTTGGCATGCAATGCTAAAGAAATTGTTGAGTTTGGCACATCCTTCGGTATTTCGACTTTGTATCTGGCAGCGGCGGCCGCTGAGAACAAGGGCAGGATCACGGGAACCGAGTTTCACCCGGATAAAGCAGAAACAGCCCGACGCAACCTGAATGACGCGGGACTCACTGCAACCATTCTGACCGGTGATGCCAGAGAAACACTTGCCAGCGAAGGACCAAAAATTGACCTGTTGTTCCTTGACGGAGCGAACGATCTTTATTTACCGATTCTGGAAATTTTATTGCCGCGCCTTGACCGTGGCAGCGTGGTAATTGCGGATAATATTCCGGTCTCAGCTGAAGAACGGCGCGAGAATCCGGCTTCAGATTTCGATGCATACCTTAACAACTCCGAAAATGGTTTTATCACATCTGTGATCGGTTTCGGGAAGGGTGGCATGAGTTTTTCTGTGAAATGCTGAGTAAATGCCAAATGAGTAAAGAAATGGATCAACCACGGCGTCGCCCGGAATTACCCACATATGAGCTGACAGTCGCAGACAGCTTTGATCTGCATCCCGGGATGCGGCGCGTAACGTTCGATGCGCCTGTTTTCGATTACAAACCAGGCCAGGATCTGGTACTGATGCTGCCACTGGAGGACGGAAACCTGGGACGCCGTCATTACACCATTCGACATCGCACAGAACAAGACAGGATTTCAATTGACTTCGTCATGCATGGCGAAGGGGCGGGCCCGCGATTTGCGCGCAACGCCAAAGCGGGACAAAAGGTTCAGGCAAGAGGCCCGCGAGGGCGAAGCTGGCTGCGGGAAGGTTATACAAATTATCTGATTTGCGCAGATGAAACAGGTCTGCCAGCCGCCTTGCACATGGCAGAAACAAGAGGTCAATACCAGCAGATTCACCTTGTGCTGGAAGTGCAGAACGAAAGCTGGAAAGTTCCCGCACTCGATATAGGCGTTAGCGTAGACTGGATTTTTCGGGGTGATCGTCCCGCCGGGCCAAATAATTTGATACGCGATCATGTCGCTCAAATGACGCTACCGGAATCTTGCATGGCGATTGTGATAGCGGAGACCTCAAATACCCGGGCTGTTCGACATCACCTTATTGAACGGGGATTTACGAAGGAGAACATAGCCTCGGAAGGCTACTGGCGACCCGGGAGGATCGGTGGACATG
The DNA here is from genome assembly GCA_023422555.1 of Pseudomonadota bacterium. GTDB lineage: Bacteria > Pseudomonadota > Gammaproteobacteria > Burkholderiales > Burkholderiaceae_B > Advenella. Next base: position 4,953 of record JAFAGQ010000174.1, on the reverse strand, counting down.
ATCATGTGGAGGAGTAGGGCGGGTTATGGTTTATTCTTTGGATGAATCAGATCGCAGGCGCAGTAGGTAAAATAAATGTCAATTCGTTTCCCATCAGTCCAAATTCAAGTGAGTAGGAGTAGAATGCGGCCTGTACGATTGATATTCACCTATCCGTACATTTCGCCTCGGTCAGAAATGGCCGGGGCGTTTTTTTATGAAGCTATCTTTGGGCTTCCACTTATTCCCAAAATACGATAATATTTCTCCTGCGCAACGTTTGAAACATTATTTGAAAAAAGTAACACTGGATAGGTGAATCGTTGCGTCGCCCCGTGCCCAAAGCGCGGGGCGTTTCGTTTTTTGGGCTGCCATTAGCTCGCGCAATAGTTCATCCTAATTCGATTCGCCAAAATATCCTCGACGATATCCCGATTCACGGGAAATTTCATACGCGGCATTCAATACGATTGGCGCCCAGCGTTTCATATTCTCAATCGTGAATCTCTCCAATGGTCCGGAAATCCCAAAAGCCGCGACCACTTTGTTATGTCCGTCAAAAATGGGCGCGGCGATTCCTCCAACATTGCTGCGCCATTCGCCGCGATTAATCGCATATCCGATGCGGGAGATGCTTGCCAGTTCCTCCTTGAGTGCAGATAGGGTGGTAATCGTATTTTCTGTATGGCGAACAAGCTCTGTGGCATGTCGTTCCAGATACTCGCCGGGCTGGGCAGCCAACAGCGCTTTACCAGTAGCTACTGCATAAGCAGGGGCTCTGCCGCCAATGATTGAGTAAGCGCGAACTGGATTGAGACTATCTATTTTATCGATGTAGATCACATCGAACCCGTCAAGGACAGACAGATGCACTGTCTCCTGAGTTTCCTGTGCGACTGACCGCATTAATGGTGCTGCAATCTTTCGCACATCAAGGCGAGCAACGCGCTGGGCTGCCAGTTCAAATACTTTCAGTGTTGGCCGGTAGCCACCCGTATGAGCACTCTTTGCCACGTATCCGGCTGCAATCAGCGTCTGTAATGTGCGATGAGTATTACTTTTTGTCAGACCAGCGGCCAGGGCAAGATCATCAATGGTATTGGGTTGATCCTCCTGTGCACATATGATTTCAAACAAACGTAATCCTTTGAGCAGGGTTTTATCCATTTTTGTCTCAAATAATGATATTTGGGATCTCATATTCTATATGAGATTTACGAATACTATATCTAACGGGTTTTACAGAACTATTTGTTGACCGTGCTTTCGTTTTGTGCGATGCTAATTATCATCACAACAAATGGCATAGTTGTCCTAAATAATAAGATTTATGGAGACGGTAATGAGTTGATTATTCAAATATGCGGCAGTCGCATATGCCGCGTTATTTGACGAGGTAAAAAGGTCAGATGTGGCTAAACGAGCCAAAGTGGAGTAAATGTGTCTTGGAACGAAGAATGAATAAGAATTGCCAGCTTGCTATTGTCGGAGGTGGATCGGTGGCCATCTCATTTCTAGGACAATTCATTGAACATTTGCAAAAAAAAGAAACCGACAGGTACGACCTCCGGATCCTGCTTTTCGAACCTACGGGTATCATCGGACAAGGAACTGCATATCAGGCGGATTTGAACACAAACCTGTTGAATGTTCCTGCCAGGAATATGTCGCTGTACGATGAAAATCGAAACCATTTCGTCAATTGGCTTTCTTCATTGAGCCGGGACGAACTGCGGGATTATGGTATAGACCAGATTGATGGTAACGATTTCTATCCGCGGCCTTTATTCGGGCGCTATGTTGGTGAACAGTTCACACAAATAGTCTCTCAGGCGAATCGGATTGGCGTAAAAATTGAGGTCGTTCAGGACTCAGTCGTGAAGATAGAACGCCAATCCAAAAGAAGGGTAATACTTCAAGACAATTCTGGGAATCGATATGAAACCGACCGCGTTGCGTTGTGCAACGGAAATCTGTCATCGGATAAGTTCGAGTCACTGCTGCCGTACGAGCGTTTTCTGAATAGTCCTTATCCGGTCGCAGGTTTGCTCAAAACAATACCCGAAGACGCAACTGTTGGAATTATAGGCAGTAATCTGAGCGCTATCGATGCCATTGTTGCATTGATGGCGGGTGGCCATACAGGTCCAATCCATTGCTTTTCACGGCAAGGTAAACTTCCTTCTGTCAGAAGCACGCGGCCTACAGTCGTTAACAATAAGATGACACGCACTGAGGTGGTCGAATGGGTTGTTGAGCAAGGAGGAAGTTTCAGGCTGGACCATATATTCGCGAAATTATGGGAAATGATTCATTCGCATTCTTCCACAGTTGATATCCATGACATTCAGGGACAAGGGGAAAACGCGAAGGCGCAGTTGGACTGGGAAATTCAGGAATCATTAGCTCGAGAAAGACCCTGGCAGTCTGTACTTGCCTCTACCAACGACGTCATCGACCTGCTTTGGTATTATTTGACTCGAGAAGAAAAAATAAAATTTCAAAAGCAATACATGGCTCAATGGATGTCTCGCCGCTCAATGTTTCCAATGAAAAACGCACGGAAAATTCAGACGCTTATGTCTAAAGACCAATTGTCAGTGCACGCAAACTTTCTGTCTTGCCAACCGCATAAGGAAGGTCGGTATTTTGATATGCATTTTCGGGATGAAACTCATCTTGATCGTACACTGCAGTGTGATTTCGTTATCAATGCCACTGGTTTTTCGCTGAACGTCGAGAAATCAAATGATCCACTTGTGGCCAGTCTATTGAAGTCAGGAATGGCAACCGCCTCTGAATATGGCGGCTTGAAACTAGACTTTCATACTGGTGGATTAATAGATGCAGACGGTAATCTAACCGAAGGGATAACAGTATTAGGCAGTCTGGCACGCGGCACCTATTTTTGGACGATATCGATGGATGTCAATGCCCGGTTAGCAAACGAGCAAGCACGACAGGCAATGGCGAGTCTAAGTAAACAAATCAATAGTGTGGTGAATTGATTCGTGTGTCAATCGAGTATGGTTGACTTGATCGCGGAAATAACTCGCCCTACGAGTTTCTCGTCACATGTTGAAAGACAAGCGAGAAAAAAGTCAACTCCGTCGACCTGTGGCTCTACTGCCAGGGCTCTCATCTTTCCTGTACTAATAGCTTCTGAATAGTAGCTCTAGGGTAGCAGAGCTACGCCTTGACGTTTCGGGCGTTAACGGTCGCAATCCTCACCAATACAAAGTGCGTGAGGCGCGTCTGGAAGTAAATACACTAGTCACACAAATGTCACGCAGCAAGTTATCTCTCGGTTTACGTCAAATAAAATGATTACCACTTGAAGCGGCTTTACTTATATTGACGAAATTGCACTATACGCCATTGGCGTATATAATTGCTATGTTGGAATTTATTGAAACCCCTGTGTTTACCCGTCAGTTATTGGATTTATTGAGCGATGATGAGTATTTGGGTCTGCAGCACTTATTAGTAGAGAATCCGGAACGAGGCGATATTATCAAAGGGGGAGGTGGTATCAGAAAGATCCGCTATCCCATAGTCGGGAGAGGTAAAAGTGGTGGGATCCGTGCGATTTATTATTGGGTGAAGGATAACCAGCAGATCTACATGTTGTTGATCTATCCAAAGTCAAAGAAGGATACGCTCACAGAAAAGGAAGTGGCTGTGTTGAGAGAATTAGTTAAGGAGTTATAGATATGGAAAAAGAATTATTCGATGATCTAGTCCAGAGTCTCAAGCAAGCCAAGGCGATATCGACAGGGAAAGCGCCAGCGTCACGGCGTACAGTGGTAGCCGCGCCTGATGTCAAAGTAATAAGAGAGGCTACGGGGTTATCGCAAACTGAATTTGCTGATTTGCTCAAAGTCAGCCCAAGAACGTTACAGAACTGGGAGCAACAGAGGCGCACGCCAACGGGTCCCGCTGCTGTGTTGCTTAAAATTATGCAATCAGCGCCTGATGTGGTTATAAGAACTTTGCATTCGTCATAGCCGGGCACGTTATTCGTGGATTTTCGAATACAACGTCGATGATCTGGAGATGGAGTAGGGAGAGCGGGTTTTTGGCAAGTCAAATTGTTCCGTAGGCTCTGACAACTAAAATGGCAGCGACTACTGCGCACACAACTGAAAAGGCCATTTGTAAAAATACCGGGGGGATACGCGGTGAGACAATGCGCCCAATAAGCATACCGACAACTGCGAAGGTAACGAACAGCCAGGCATCAATAGAGAAAGACACGCCACGGAATACTGCATTACCGACGGTAGCAATCGAAATTAAAGCGATGACCATGAGTGAGGTGCTTACGATGCTATGCATTCCGAGATTGCTGAATTTTCGTAATGCGGGCACGATAATGAATCCGCCTCCAACGCCTAGCATACCAGTACACATTCCCGAGAGCGCTCCGATAGAGCCGATTGTGAAAATGGTTTTGATATCCCAGATGAATTTTCCGGTTTCCGGCGATACCATACATCTTTTAGTCACATCTAAAATACCGGTGGACGAACCTTCACTGCGTTTGTTTATGGCCTGTCGAAACATGCGTATAGCAACGACAATCATTACAGCGCTAAATAATGCCATTAACAACGCACCAGACAGGAACTCGGCGATGTTAGTGCCAATCGGCGAAAACAATGTGCCGACTGCTGACATTAAGATTGCTGCTTTATAACGGACCGTTCCATGCCGCAGTCCATCGAGTGCTCCTACCAATGCCGCTATCCCAACAGCGAGCAGTGCCACAGGTGCCGCTTCGTTTATTGAATAGCCAAGTCCGACCACCAACGCTGGGACTGCCAATATTCCACCGCCTGCACCGGTTGAATCGACCAGATTTTTATAGACAGTTCGTAGCCTCAGAAAAGTATTGCTGTTCGTAGTTTACCGGTGATAGGTTGGCCGCATGGCTATGACGACGGACAGGGTTGTAAAACATTTCGATATAGT
>JAFAGQ010000303.1 GCA_023422555.1 Pseudomonadota bacterium | reverse complement strand
GCGCTGGATCTCGCCGGGCGCGGCGCTCGCGGTCATCGTCGGCGCGATCGCGTCGATCGGTTTTTCGTACTACCTCGCCCAATTCGGCCGCTACAACGAGACCTACGGGTCACTCGGCGCGGTGATCGCGTTGATGACCTGGCTCTGGATCCTGTGCATCCTCGTGATCACCGGCGCCGAACTGAATGCCGAGCTGGAGCACCAGACGGCGCGCGACAGCACGATCGGCCAGGAATCGCCGCTCGGCGAGCGCGGCGCGCGGATGGCCGACACGATCGCGCGCGGACCGGAAGACGTCTCGCAGAGCCCATCCGCGGCTCATTCCTCCGCCCCCGGCGCCGCGACGCGAGACGATCCGCGCGTCAACGCCTGGGGCCGCCGCAAGGATCTCGGTCCGAGCGACAACCATCGCTGGACCCGGACTCGCCCTGCCGCTGCACACACGCAGACCCACTCTGTCGGCACGCTGGTCACGACGATCGCCCTGGCCACGCTGGCCGCGGATCTGTGGCGTTACGCCCGCGACCGGACGCCGCCCCGATATCGCTCGCAGGGCTGAGACTTGGCCATGCGGCGGCGTCCGGATTTCCAGGTCGTCGGGCTACGGCGGATCGGCTACTGGCAGTATCAGCGTGAACGTAGCGCCAGTGCCCACCCCGGTGCTGACCGCTCTGATCGTACCGCCGTGCGCTTCCACCGTTGCGCGAGCGATGGCCAAGCCCAGTCCCAGGCCGCCGAATTCACGCGTGATGTCGGCACTGGCCTGCTGGAAAGCCGCGAAGATGCGCTCGGATGCATCAGGCTCGAAGCCGCGGCCCGTGTCATGGACATCGACCACGCAGCGACCGGCTTCAATGTGCGAGCGGATCGTGATCGTCCCGCCGATGGGGGTGAACTTGGAAGCGTTCTTCAGCAGGTTCCAGAAGACCTGCTGCAAACGCTTGACGTCGCCGAACAGCGCGTCGCCGTCCGCGGCGAGCTCGAGGATCACTCGCTGCCCCTTGGCTTCGATGTCCGGCATCGAGATCTCTCCGGCCAGCGCGACGATCTCGCGCAGGGACGTAGGCTCGCGATTGAACTCCAGCTTGCCGATCGAGATACGCGTCACATCGAGCAGTTCGTCGACGAGGTGGGCCTGCAGCCGGACATTGCGCTCGATGATAGCCAGCGTGTGCTGGGTACTCTCAGGCAGAGATTTGTCGCGGGCGAGCACTTGTGCGGCCAGTAGCAATGGCGTCAGCGGCGCGCGCAGTTCGTGCGACAGCACGGCCAGGAAGCGGTCCTTGGCCTTGCCGGCCGCCTGGGCCTCGTCGCGCGCGGCCTCGGTTTCCTGCAAGGCCAGGCGCAGTCGCTCGCGACTCTGTTCCAGGGTTTGCTTGGCGTGAAGCTCGGCCGTCTGGTCGCGAATAATCTTCACGAAGCCGATCGCCTCGCCACCAACGTCGCGCATGGGCATCATGATTCCCGACCCCCAGAAGCGCGTGCCATCGCTGCGCAGGTGCCAGCGCTCGTCGCTGGCGCGACCTTCCGCCAGCGCCTTTGCGGTCTCCTGCTCAGGGACACCCGCCATGCGGTCTTCAGGGGTGAAGATCATGTCGGCCGGTTCGCCGATCGCCTGCTGCTGCGTGTAACCGAGGATATGTTCAGCGCCGGCATTCCAACTCGTGATGCAGCGCTGCAGATCCGTGGCGAAGATCGCGTATTCGCGCGCGTTCTCGACGATGAGCTGCAACCGCTCTCCGCTCTGGCGCAAAGCCTCTTCGGCCTGCCGGCGCTCGGTGATATCGATGAAGGTCAGCACCACGCCCGCAATATGGTCGTCGATGGTCCGGTATGGCAACACTCGGGTCAGATACCAGTGGCCATCCTCGCGCAGTTGACGCTCGACCGGCACCAGTGTTCGCAGCACCTGCTCGGCGTCGGCCGCGAGTTCCGGGTAATCCAGCCGGCGGTTCAGATGGGAGATCGGCCGACCCACATCACTCGGGATCAAATTGAACAGGGGCGCCGCCGGCGGCGTGTAGCGCATCACCTGCAGATCACGTCCGAGAAAGACGGTGGCGATCTGCGTTGCGCTCATGAGGTTGTGCAGATCTGAATTGGTACGAGCAAGCTCCTCGACGCGACTCCGGAACTCGGCGTTTACCGTCGTCAGTTCCTCGTCTACGCTCTGCAGCTCTTCGCAGCCGGTCTCGAGCTCCTCTCCGGCGCTGCGCAACTCCTCGTTCATGGCTTGCAACTCTTCGTTGCTGGCCTTCAGTTCCTCGGTCGACGCTTCGTATTGCTCGACGGTAGGCCGCAACGTGGCATTGGTACGGATCAGTTCACGCACGGGCTGCAGCGTTTCCTGGGCGCGCAGTAGCGCCGCGCGCAACTCGACGCGCAGCGTCGGGAGCGCAAGACGCAACAGGTTGCGCGTCGGTGCGCCCTCCGGCATCTGCAGAAAGCGATTGGCATTCTCCGACAGATGAACGATGTCGTGCTCAGGGTCGACCACCAGCGAAGCAGGCCCGAACCGACCCAGCAACCTGAAATGCAGCTCGTTGGCAGGCGTGTCGCCGAAATCGGAAGACGGACCATTCGCCATGGAGGGTTGCGTCGAGGCCGTCAGGAACGCACGGCGGGGCAACATGGCGGCCGTGTGCTTGAGACGATCGTGGTGCTCGATCACGCGTTGCAGCACACCGCCCGCGGCGCCGATGGGTATCGACAGGGCAGCGCGATGTGCAGGCCGCTGACGGTAGATCCGGTGCCTCTTCTGGACCGGCGAGAACAGAGCGCTTCCCTCTTCCACCGACTCGGAAACGCCCAGGAACAGCAGGCCGCCGGGCTTGAGTGCAAAGCTGAAGGTCTCGAGCGCGTGCGCCTGCGCGTCGCGGTTCAGATAGATGAGAAGATTGCGGCAGGAGATCAGGTCCATGCGCGAGAACGGCGCATCCTTCAACAGGTCGTGTGACGCGAGCAGCACCATCTCGCGCAGCTCTCGGCGTACACGCCATCCGCCCGGCTCCTTCGTGAAGAAGCGTCGCAGGCGCTCCTCGGACACGTCGGCGGCAATGGTGTCGGGGTAGAAGCCAGCGCGTGCGACCTGGATCGCCTGCTCGTCAAGATCGCACCCGAAGACCTGCAGAGTAGGCGACTGCTCGAGCAAGCGGGCATGCTCGAGCAGCAGCATCGCCATCGAATACGCCTCTTCGCCAGTGGCGCAGGCCGCACACCAGACTCGAACCGATTCACCCGGCTGCTTGTTGCGAAACAGTTCGGGAATGTGTCGCTCGATCGACTCGAACGCCTGGCGGTCACGAAAGAAATTCGTCACGGAGATCAGCAGGTCCTGCAGCAATGTGCCGGCCTCGCCGGGATGTTGGCGCAGATGGTCCAGGTAATCACCGAGCTCGACCACGCCGCACACCTGCATGCGGTGAGATATGCGCCGCACGATGGTCGCGCGTTTGTAGTACGCGAAGTCACGGCCGGTGCGCTCGTGCAGGAGGGCCAGCACCTCACGCA
>JAFAGQ010000070.1 GCA_023422555.1 Pseudomonadota bacterium | reverse complement strand
GCCTCATCAGCCTGGCCAGTCAGGCACTGGAAAGTTCCGATCTTCGCAAGGTATGTCGTGAACAGCTGCTGGCGCTGCGCGATATCACAAGTGAAACAGTGCACCTTGCCGTGCCGGTAAACGGCGCCATGACTTATATAGACAAGCTGGAGAGCCCGCAGGCGGTACGCATGAACTCGCGTCTGGGCAGTCAGGTCACGCTGTACTCCAGTTCCGTAGGCAAGGCCTATCTGGCCGCGCTGCAGGATGAGGCGCAACGGGATCGTCTGATCGACGCCATCGAATTCCGGAAATTTACCGACACGACCGTACTGTCGGCCGACACCCTGCTGGCAGAAATCGCCCAGATTCAGCACCAGGGCTATTCCGAAGACCGTGAAGAAAACGAACGTGATATTTTCTGCTACGGCTGCGCCATTGTCGATCGCAACGCCAATCCTGTCGCCTGCATCAGCATCAGCATCCCGCTATTTCGCATCGCGGCAGACAGACAGAAGACCTATATTGAGCCTTTGATAGAGGCATGCCAGGCGATCTCAAAGAAACTGAGACTGCTGGATATTGACGCATAAAGGCTGAGTTGACATTTCTTTTTCAAAAGATAATAATGCGACCTGTACGTACAGGTTGTACGTACATCGTTGCGGCCGACACAAAAAGCATGATCATCCGGCCGCCGGCGACATTCCATTCCTTTAACACACCCCTATAACCAAAAAGGTTGGGTCGGATGATGACACAAGAACGTTCCCTGTTTCCCATGTTTCAAACCATGCAGAAAATCCCTGGCGGATTGATGCTGATTCCTCTTATTCTGGGTTCAATTATCGGGACGTTCGCGCCCGAAGCGCTCGGGATTGGCAGTTTCACAACGGCACTTTTTAAAAATTCTGCACTACCGCTGATTGCATTATTGATTTTTGCTACTGGTACGCAGGTCAATATGCGTACTGGCGGTCCAATCCTGGCGACTGCCGGGACTATTCTTCTTTGTAAAACGATTATCCCGGCCAGCCTGATCATTCTGTTGGGCAGTTTTGTTGGTATTGATGGTGTATGGGGCATTTCCATTCTTGCCTTGCTTGCTGCCTTTGATAATAGTAATGGTGGTTTGTGGCTGGCATTTACTGGTCAGTACGGCGACAATCGTGATCGCGGCGCTTACGTTGCCAGCGCGGTCAATGACGGACCTTTTTTCAGTCTTCTGTTCCTGGGCGCATCAGGCCTGGGTGACATTCCGCTTATTGCGCTTGTGGCAGCGCTGGTTCCTTTCCTGCTGGGTGTAGTGGTTGGTAACCTGGATGTGCAGTGGCGCAAAATCCTGGATCCGGTTCCTAACATTGTGATTCCATTTTTTGCTTTCGCACTGGGTACCGGAATCAATCTGTCCGCTATTGTCAGCGGAGGAACAACCGGCATTATTCTGGGATTCCTGATCAGCCCCATCACTGGTTTCCTGGTTTATCTTGGATATAAACTCATCCTCAGACGTGGCGGTAAAAGCGGAATCGGCTTTGCAGCCGGAACGACTGCAGGTAATGCGATTGCAACGCCTGCTGTAGTGGCGGCCGCCGATCCCCGCTTCCAGGTTTACGTTGAAGCAGCAACGGCTCAGGTTGCCGCATGCGTGCTGATCAGCTCCATCATGGCTCCATTGCTGGCCTCGTGGTTCCTGAAACGTGCTGGTGAACTCAAACCTGTACAGGATAACTCATTGGATCTGGATGCTGCCGAGGGTGATCCGGTCAGATTATGAAACCTGAAATAGCAATTATTGCAGATGACCTGACCGGTGCAGGCGACTCGGCCGTGCAGTTTGTTCGTTGCGGCTGGGAAACGCAGCTGTATGTAGGCGGGTCGGAAGAAGCCTTTGGCCTGGGTGATATGCAGGCCGAAGTAGTCTCAGTCAACAGCAACAGCCGGGCCATGGCACCGCAGGAAGCAGCCGAGTCTGTCACGCGGGAGATTCAGACATTCCGTGACCATGACGTTCGTCATGTGTTCAAGAAAGTGGATTCAACCCTGCGCGGCGCATTCGCCGCAGAAATCGAAGCGGCCCGTCAGGCCTGGCGCGACGACGCGGTTGCGGTCGTTTGTCCTGCCTTTCCGGCAACTGGACGTACGGTGGAGCAGGGCGTTCTGCTGGTCAATGGGAAACCCGTGACACAAACATCGGCAGGCACGGATCCGGTCACGCCAGTCACTGAAAGTCATGTGCCTTCGCTGTTAGGCTGCGAACTGATCAGCCCCTCGGCCGAAGAAACGCCTGAATCGCTGGCGGATAAAATCGGCAGCAGCGGACCTATCGTGGTAGTGGATGCTGCCACTGATGCGGATCTGAAACGCCTGGCAAAAGCCATCGTTCTTGTCGGCGAACGGGCCCTGCCGGTTGGTGCAGGCGGCCTGGCCATGGCCATGGCGGCTGCATGGGCGGGCAATAACCGTTCAGATGACATTGTGCTTGCCGTGGTCACGTCGCAGCATAGTGCGACGCGTTCACAGGTAGAGGCGCTGGCAGAGCAGGGCGCAACGATACTGACGCCTGAGCCAGACATACTGGCAGACCAGGATCGCTGGCAACAATGGCAGCAGCAGATGCTGGAGCAGGATCGGGGTCGGAACCTGGCTAATTCAGTTGTGGTATTGCTCGCGCCTTCACAGCAAGTGCCAGGACTGTCGTCGGCAACTGTAGCTCTTCGTCTGGGTCAGATTGCACTTGAAATCGTGCGCCAGGGCAGGGTGCGTGGCCTGATTGCGACTGGTGGTGACGGAGCCGAGCAGGTCATGTCGGCGCTGAAGGCTACCGGTATTCGTCTGATTGATGAAGTATCTGGCGGCGTACCCTTGGGTACGCTTATAGGCGGCGACTATCACGGCATGCCGATCGTGACCAAGGCAGGTGGCTTTGGTGAAAAAAATGTATTGATTCAGGCGGCTGAAACCCTGATGGAAAGGAAATTCAAATGAGTGAAAAGAAATTGCCAGTACTGGCGGTGACTGTTGGTGACGTGGCGGGTATTGGTCCTGAAATCACAGCGAAAATGCTGATGAATCACCCACGACTTCGCGATATCGCGCGCTTCGTGGTCATTGGTGATGTCGCAGCCATGCGCAAAGCGGTACGCAGCCTGAATGGCACTGACGATGTTGTGCGTGAGATCAGTGCACCAGCTGAAGCGACAAACGAAGCAGGGTCCATTGAGGTCATACAGGTAGGCCCCTCTCTGGAGGACGTTGAACTGGGAAAACTGGACGCTCGTGCTGGCGCGGGTTCCGCACTGTTTGTGATGAAGGCCTGTGACCTGGCGCGCAAAGGTGAAGTTGACGGCATCGTGACGGCGCCGCTCAACAAAGCAGCCATGCATCTGGGCGGGCACAAATGGCCCGGTCATACCGAATTGCTGGCGCATGAGTTCGGCGTGAAAAACTACTCCCTCGTGCTGTCTGCCGGTGATCTTTATGTTTTTCATGCGACAACACATGTGTCATTGCGCCAGGCGATTGACGACGTGAACCCAAAACGGATGGACGATATTCTGCAACTGGTCCACGCGTTTTCAAAAGCGCTCAATCGTCAGGACGAAGCCATTGCGGTATCCGGTCTGAACCCGCATGCCGGGGAGAACAACATCTTTGGTACCGAGGATAGTGCTATATTAACGCCTGCCATTGAACGAGCCAAAGCCGCGGGCATCAATGCAGTCGGACCGATTCCGGCAGATGCCCTGTGGCCACAGGCGGTTCGTGGCAAATGGAAGTTTCTGGTTGCCTGCTACCATGATCAGGGACATGCGCCATTCAAGGCCGTTTATG
>JAFAGQ010000049.1 GCA_023422555.1 Pseudomonadota bacterium | reverse complement strand
TTTTATTTTTTGACCAGGCACTAAAATGACGCAGCGTAGCAAAACATGCCCAACATCGTGCATGTCAAATTGTCTTTCGGAGCGGAACAGACGTGAGTGAACCCAGCCGATTTATTGATACTTATCTTGCCTATTTGTTGCGGCGCGCAAGCGAGACCGTTTCAACCGACTTTTATACGCATCTGGACACGACCAATCTCTCGGTTACAGAATGGCGCGTTCTTGCCTGCCTGCATGACAATCACGAAGAGTCCGTAACAGATCTGGCATACCATGCCGTGATGAAGCAGCCAACGCTGAGCAAGGCATTATTGCGTATGGAGCAGGACGGTCTGATTGAGCGTCGACAGGAACCGGGTGACCGACGCCAGATTATGGTGCGCAATACCCGCAAGGGAACGGACATTGCCGCCGATTTGTGCAGGGTCGCCAAAGAACATCAGGACGACATCATGCAGAATCTGACTGAAAGGGAGCGAAAGCAACTGATCAGCATTTTGCGCAAGCTGATCAGCACATCAGAGGCAGAACACTGAAAGCAACGTGCCCCCGCGTAGTTGGGCCCTTATTCCGGGCCACCTTCCATATGCAGCTTGTCTTTGGCGGCAGACACTTCCTTGAGCATCATGGTGGCCGGGGCCACGAGAGCAATATCATCCTGTTGCAGGCGCTGCAGGATGTCAAATAACAATGCACTGCGCACGCGTGCCACCATCCGCGGTGAATTCACGTAGCCCGTGGCAATAAAGACAAGCCCGGTGGCCTCAATGCTATCGAGCATGACATCGGGTCGCGGCTCTTCCAGCACGTCTTCATTAGCCTGATAGGCGTTCAGAATGATTTCGCGTACCAAAACCGGATCGGTGCCGATAGGCAGCGCAAGCCGGATGAGCACCCGCCCCACCGGACTGGCATGCGTTACGTTGCGCACCACCTTGGTGATGAATTCCGAATTGGGCACAATCATGGTGGAGCGATCCCATAGCTGGATTTCGGTGGCCCGCACGTTGATGCGGCGGATGTCTCCCTCGGCGCCATTAAGCGACACCCAGTCGCCCACCCGGACCGGCCGCTCGGCAAGCAGAACCAGACCGGACACGAAGTTCTGCACGATGGCCTGCAAGCCGAAACCAATACCCACAGACAATGCACTGGCAATCCATGCAACCCGCTCCAGCCCAATGCCCAGGACGGAGAGCGTGATGGCAACAGCCAGGATGTAGCCCGCGTAGCCAAACAGCGCACTGGCGGATGCACGCATACCCGCATCCATACGGGTAGTGGGCAGGTACTGATTGGTGAGCCAGTTCTGCAGCAGTTTGACCAGCGCAAAGCCCAGGACCAGCACGGCCAGTGCTATCAGAATGGACGTGGGACGTATCTGGACTTCACCCAGCTTGATGCCCGAATACAGGAAGGAGAAGTTCCTGAGCCACTCGGTGGGACCGCCGCCAAACGGCGCCATCAGCAGTGCCAGGGCGAGCAGCGCAATGGCCAGACGACCTACGCCAGAGGCGAGCACCAGCAATTGACTGCGAATGGCCGGAAAACTGCTTTCCTCTTCGAGCCCGTTCTGACGCTTGATGGCAATGAGCATGACGGTGCAGATATCATCCACCAGCATGGCCAGCAAATACGCAGACAACAGCACCAGAAAAATCCAGACCAGTTGCTGGACAATGACCGTTCCCAGCGCCACAAAACCGGCAACCAGGGCGATCTGGCTCACAATGAGCGCAACGCCAACCAGATTGATGACCACATTCAGCCAGCCGGGAATCGTCATCTGGTTACTGCGTTGCGTAGCTTCAGCCTCGGTGGCATAGCGTCTGCGCGAACGCACCATGGCAATTCCCATGGCCAGGCTGGTGGTCAGAGAAATAATGCTGTTGAAGGCAACGGTGAGAGCAAGGCTGGCATACACAGTGGCGAAGGTACCCTGAATGAACCAGCCGATACTGATAATAAACGCCAGCACCAGCGGGAACCAGCGCAGCGCCAGGGCGACGTCATCGCGCATGGGAATCAGGCGCCACGAGGCGTGATGCGCGGCCAGCAGCGCCTTGCCAAGCCCGGCAACAAAACCACAGAACCAGGCCACCACCACGAAGTGTGCCAGAATCTCTGACATTGTGCCCGTGGGGTTCTGATCCCAGGTCAGGCCGCTGCGTATGGTTTCTGCCACCAGCCCGAAGGCTACGGCAGACATGAGCACAACCGACACCGCATAAAGCGATCGGCGCAGCCTGCCCGCGGCCACAAAATGGGTCATAACCTTCAGCAGCAACTCTTCTGCCCACAGGCGTAAACCAACAATCAGAGCAATCACAATTGCCATGACAAGCCACGCACCGGCATTGGCCGATGCCATCAGGTCACTTAGTTCGCCAGCCAGCGGCTGCATACGAACACTGTCGCGCGCCCACTCGCGTTTCAGATCACTCCAGAATGTGCCCGAAAGAATGGACGAGGTTCGAGAACCCAGTCGCGCCTGAAAGCGGTCCCGACGCTCTTTGCTCAGCTGTTCTGCCGCCTGTTCCGACTCCACTCCGATGAGGCGCGCCAGCTTGATTTGCGAATCCAGTTTGCTGGCTTCCTTGGTCAGCTGAGCGCGCTGCTCACTGATATTGGGCGCTTCCGCAGCGCCTGCATCCGGCGTTCCTAGTTCGGCCAGCCGTTCCTGCACATCCTTGAGTTTGGGTGCCAGTGCAGCCGCCACATCGCCCACGCTGGACTGTGTTTTGAGCGCCTGCTCGCGCATGGACGCCAGGGCACCGTCATTCAATGGTGCATCAGCGATTTTTTCCAGCTGCTTCTTGATCGGATCAATTTCGCCCTGCGCCTGTTTAAGTACCTGCGCCGGATCGGGTGGCGCCTCTTTCTCCTGCGCCCAGACAGGAGCTGCACATAAAAATGCGCCCAGCAGCGTCAGCAGGATTAGCAGCCAGCCCAGACGAGCACCAGGAGCTGAAAGCCCCCGCGATTGCAACCGAAATATCATGGAATTAATAAGGGGTGGAAAAACGTCAATATTAACCCTTATTGCAATTGTCGGGCACTCGGAAATCTACTCCATCGGCTCGATCCGGCCCAAATTGCCAGGATTGTCTGTTTCCACGGGTTTCATGCAACGTTGCGTCCGTCTTCGTGCCTGACTGCCTGCCGGCAACGAGCGGTCATACAGGGAGGGGCGGCCCGGGTTTGGTGTCAGTCGCTGAAATCGTGCACAGAACCTGCTTCCCGCCGAAAGACACGTAAATGAGACGGAACACTAACATTTTGAACTGTCCCCTATTTCATCTTACTATCACATTCGGCATTTATGATTTTGGATTCTCCGACTATCCAGGGACGCTTTCACTTGAGTAATATATGGACTTTTCACGCTGGCCGGTTCGCCGACCATGAAATGCGACATGAATCACGCTGCATGAATCACACCGCATGAATCACACCGCATGAAACGCAACATAAATCACGCTAAATGAAACAGGCCAAACGAAAGAATCCAGCATGACAGAACCAAACGAGCAGAAAGCGCCGCTGGTGCATCTGGCCAATGCCATCGGTGCAATGAGCGAAGTATCGTCGCGTGTCGGACAATACATTCTGGCGAACCCGGAAAAGGTCGTTCGTCAAACTGTCGCAGAACTGGCAGACATTACCCATAGCGGTCAGGCAAGTGTATTGCGTGTGTGCCACCAACTGGGCTTCACCGGATTCAGTCAGTTCAAGCTGGCACTCATGGCTGAACTGGCAACCAATGAACACAGCAACGCGACCGGCAGCCAGAACGAAGAGGATCGTCACGCCGCCCTGTCGCAGCGCCTGGCGCGAAGCATGCAGAAAACGGCTTACGCTTTGCCAGAGGGTCAATTGCAAACCATCGCAGCACTCATGGTCAGGGCACGCCGAATCTCCATTTTTGGTTCCGGTATCTCCGGCCTGGTCAGTCAGCTGGTGTCTTACCGGTTGATGCGCCTTGGCCTGCCTGCCCAGGCTTTCCAGGATCCCGTACTGGCCCACGAAGTGATGACCAACGTCGATAAAAATTGCGTTGCGCTGGGTATTTCCGAGAGCGGCGTCACACTGGATACCGTGGAGTTTCTGAAACGTGCCCGTTCGGCTGGAGCCAAAACCATTGTCATTACCGGCAGAATCAACAGTCCGGTTACTCAGGCAGCCGACCTGTCCCTGCTGGCAGTCCCCATAGAACCGCTGACCATCGGTGGCGATATTTCACCTGCCATCAGCAAAATCTATCTGGTGGAAATGCTCGCCGCCGCCATCGCCGATCTGTCACGCAGCTCGAAGTGACATGTACCACGCTCCCTTCATCCGACTTGATCTGACCGGGCCTGACCTGAGCTTCTCAGGCCGGAGCCGACCTGATCTGCTCTCACCCGCCCGGCTCAGACTCACCTTGATCAGCCCGACGCGACCAAATCTACCCTGCCCTTACGGAGTAAAACTCCAAGAACCGTAAATAAAATTGAAATAAATAACCAATAGAATGACGCCTGTTCGGAAATCACAGGTGTCATTATGGCTACGTCAGTCAGGCTTGAACAAATTGAAAAACGCTACGGCGAGAAGCGCACACTGAATGATGTGTCGCTGAATGTCGCAGCAGGCGAATTTCTCACGCTGGTAGGTCCATCGGGCTGCGGCAAATCCACACTGCTTCGTATCATTGCCGGACTGACGCCTCATGAAGGCGGCCGCGTCCATATCGGCGAGCAGGACATGACGCAATCGCCTGCGCGCGAGCGACCCGTGTCCATGGTGTTTCAGAGCTACGCGCTTTACCCACATATGACCGTGGCGCAGAACATTGCAACGCCTCTGCGCATGAAACGGCTGCCGGTCGCGGCAAGGCTACCGGTCATCGGACGCTTCTGGCCAGGCAGTCAGCGGCTGCGCAGACAGATCGATCAGGAAGTCAGTCAGATCGCCGCTCAGGTGCAGCTTGACCATCTGCTCAATGCCAAACCCTCGCAATTATCAGGTGGACAGCGCCAGCGCGTGGCCGTTGCACGCGCCATGGTCAAACAGCCCGGCGTTTTTCTGATGGACGAACCGTTGTCCAATCTTGATGCCAGATTGCGAGTGCATATGCGCGCCGAACTCTCTGCACTGCATCAGCGCACGGGCGCAACTTTTATTTATGTCACGCATGATCAGGTCGAAGCCATGACGCTGTCGACACGCGTTGCCGTGGTCATGGATGGCAGTATCGTGCAGGTTGGTACGCCAAGACAGCTGTATGAAGACCCTCAGGATATTCGTGTTGCCTGCTTTATCGGCAGCCCGGAAATGAATGTCATGTCCGTCTCGTATGACGAAAGCAATGGCACCACATTGGGAGGCGTATCGGTACCCATGCGCCTTCAAACCACAGATGCAATATTTCAAATGGGATTCCGTCCCGAGAGCGTGACCATCACCAGTCCTTCGGCGCATCACGATGCCTCTTCTGTTCGGATCTATGCGAATCTGGAGCGCATCGAAGTTCTGGGACATGACGCACTGCTGTTCTGCAGGCATTCGCGTTCCGGCAAAGCCGTGGTAGCACGCTGTGATGTGGCACAAGTGGATCGCCTGCGACAGCAGAATGACCCATCACAGACGCTGATGCTGTCCATTGATCTGAATGGAACGTTCTGGTTTGATGCGCAGGGCAGGCGCGTTCCATCACCCATCGACAACTGCGAAGTGATTTCACTTTACAAACACGCATCTCAGGCATGAATACCGTCACCTTGCCCCAGCCGGCACCACAAGCCCCGTCCGAACCGGCAAAAACACCATCACGCACTACACATCGCCGCTGGCCCGACAGTCGTGCCTGGTGGTTCGCCATGCCCGCCTCGTTCCTGATGCTGGCCACGATGATACTGCCCATCATCATCGTGACCCTGCTCAGTTTTACCGACTACGAGCTAGGGATGCCGGATATTTCATTTGTGGGAATAGACAATTATCTGACCATTCTGCAGGACGGCAAGTTCTGGCACGTCCTGGGCAATACCCTGCTCTATACCTTGTTCGTTGTGCCGGGTTCTGTGATCGGCGGTCTGCTGCTGGCCATTCTGGTGCAAGGGGTAGGCAAAGACCGGCGCATTTATCAATGCCTGTTTTTTCTTCCTGTGACCGCAACACTGGTCGCCATGGCCACAGTGTGGAAATATCTTCTGCACGGCAATATCGGCCCCGTCAATCAGCTGCTTCAGGCGCTGGGCATGACGCGTATCGAGTTTTTCGGCGACCCCGGACTGGTGCTTTTCTCTCTGGCCATTATCGGTATCTGGCAGCTTATCGGTTTCAACATGGTGCTCTTCATCGCAGGTCTGGTCGCGATTCCCGAAGACCTGTATGACGCCGCAAAGATAGACGGCGCCGACCGGGCACTGGATCGTTTTTTCACGGTCACGCTGCCACTTCTCGGACCCACCCTGCTTTTTGTCATCGTCACATCCAGTATCACTGCGTTCAAAGTATTTGACACCGTGGCTGTTCTCACCCGCGGCGGTCCACAGGGATCCAGCGAAGTCATTCTTTATCAGATTTATCTTGAAGGCTTCCAGTATCTGCGCACCGGCAGTGCATCTGCCATGACCATCCTGTTTCTGGCCTGCATTCTGATTCTGTCCTGGGTGCAGACCCGCATTACCGAAAGAAAGGTCCACTATCAATGATTCCGCAACAAGGACGACTGCAGCGCATGCAATCACAATTGAAATTGTCTGTGATACTGCGCCACGCCACATTATGCCTGCTGGCCTTCATCGTGCTCTTTCCCTTTTACTGGATGATCGTGACATCGTTTCGTCCTGCCAGCGAAGTTTTCTCTGGCGCCTTCCACTGGCTGCCTCAGACCTTTACGGGCTTTGAGAATTTCCGCATCGCGCTAAATGATGCGCCACTGCTGCGTTATATGTTCAACGGCGCCGTGGTCTGCCTTGGTGTGCTTCTGGTGCAGCTGGTTACCGCCATTCCTTGTGGCTGGGCACTCGCGCGCTACCGCTTCAAAGGCGAAAAACTGCTCTTCAGTCTGGTTCTGCTTGGCCTGTGCATTCCCATACAGGTTCCGGCCATTCCCCTGTTTCTGGGTCTGTCTTCAACCGGCCTGCTTGATACCTACTTTGCGCTCATGGTGCCGTTCTTTCTGTCGGTCTTTGCCATTTTCCTGTTCAGACAATCCTTCATGACCTTTCCCGAAGAGATCGTACAGGCGGCAAGGCTTGACGGACTTTCCGAGATGGCCATTCTCTGGCAGATCGCAGTGCCTGCAAGCAAACCGGCAATCGCCGCCTTTGCCGTGTTCTCTGTGACCAGTCACTGGAACGACCTGTACTGGCCGCTTATCGTCATTACCAATGCTGAATTGATGACGCCACCACTGGGCATTGCGTCCTTTGCTGATCCCGAACTCGGTTCCAACTTCGGTGCGCTGATGGCATCCGCCACGATCGTGACACTGCCACTGATGATTCTTTTTCTTTTCATACAGCGCCACTTTATTCAGGGCGTTACCAATACAGGCGTCAAGTAAAGATGCCGGCTTGGGGCCAGCCGGTCCGAAGCCTTCT
>JAFAGQ010000047.1 GCA_023422555.1 Pseudomonadota bacterium | reverse complement strand
TTGATTTTGATGATTATTGATTCTTTTCAATCAACTCGTTTAAAGCATTTGGTGCCCAAGGGGGGACTCGAACCCCCACACCCGAAGGCACATGGACCTGAACCATGCGCGTCTACCAATTCCGCCACCTGGGCTTAAACAGAAAACTTGATTCGCTTTACTGTTTAACAGCTAAGACAGAGATTATATAGAGTTACTGCAAAGTTTGCCAGTGGTCTGATGGCTTTTTTCACAAATTCGTCAAAAAAAATTTTTGACGTTGCAGAAATGCTTCAGTTGAACTGACCTGCCCGTTTCAAACATGCCCACCACCCCCGGACGTTCATTTCATGGCAACTGTCATATAATTGCCCATCCAACCCTGGCAAACACTGCTGCCCGGAGTCTTTCCAACTCTATATTCTCAAATCAATTATGCCGCTCTTGAACTCCATACCCCTGGCCAAATGTCTTGTTGCGATTGCTCTTGGCACTGCCCTTGTTCCCGTTGCCTCGGCCGCCGGATTCCCGGAGAAGTCCATCCGCCTGTCTGTTGGTTACCCGGCCGGTGGTCTGAGTGATGTCGTTGCCAGACGCCTGGCCGAAAAGGTCGCCGATGCGCTCAAGGTTCCGGTAGTTGTGGAAAATCGTCCGGGAGCAGGCGGCACCATCAACATTGCAGAGGTCGCGCGTGCGAAACCTGATGGCTACACCCTGGCATTCTCCGCCACCAGTCCTCTGACCCTTACGCCCTACTTCTCGAAGGTTTCATATTCACCAGAGAAGGCAGTCACACCAGTGATCGGCGTCATGTATTCACCCGTTGTGCTGCTGGGCACCCAAAGCCTGAACGCAAAGGATTACAAAGGGTTTGTTGATGCGGCAAAGGCCTCTCCGGGCAAAATTCGCTGGGCAACTTCCGGCATGGGCACCATCGGTCACATCATGTTCGGTCAGATTGCACACGATTCCGATCTGGATATGACACTTGTGCCATATAAAGGTGGCAGCCAGCAAATGAATGACGCACTGGGCGGTCAGTTCGAAGTCTTCTCGACAAACGTATCTGCGACTGTCATTGAGAATATCAAGGCAGGTAAATTGCATGCACTTGCTGTGGGTTCAGAGAAGCGGCTGGACGGTCTGTCGGACGTTCCCACTTTTACGGAAGTCGGGCAGCCGCGCGCCAATCTGAAATCGAATTTTGGGATATTTGCGCCGGCCGACACGCCAGCAGATGTCATTGAAACGCTCAATAAAGCATTTGATGCAGCCTTGCATGACCAGGCGATCGAAGACAGTCTGATTCAGTCTGGAAATATCCCTACCGGCGGCCCTGCTGAGTTGTTCCGCAAGACAGTGGAAGACGAGTCACGTAACAACCAGGACATTATCAAACAGGCCGGACTGGCTGCTAAGTAAAGAGTTGGCGCCGCGACGCCCGGGCGCACGATGCAAATTGTGCCCCGGCTGAAGGACATCAGACGTTTTGCTGCCTTGCCCTCAGACGCTCAATGCGTAAGACGTTCAATACGTCAGGCATTCACTGCGCGAGTCGTTCAATGCGACTGACATTCAATGCAGCAGAAATGCTAAAACCAGTGAGTTTATTTTCCCGCCTGATGCACCAGAGAAAGCAGACCGGCAGCCAGCGTGAACATTCCTGCAAAACTACGATTGAGGATTTTCTGCTGTCGTGCCGAACGCAGAAGCCGCAGAATTTTGGCCGCGAGCCAGGTATACCCTGTCATCACAATAACATCCACCATGGTCATGGTAGCGCTCATGGTAACGTACTGTTGAACCAGTGGCTGCTTTGGATCGATAAATTGAGGCAATACGGCCAGCAGAAAGACGATGGCCTTGGGATTGCTCATATTCACCAGGAAACCGCGCATCACAAGCCGACGTGCGGAAATTTTTGCAACGCCGGACTCAAGCTGAATCAGTTGTACAGGCGCGCGCCATTGTTGCCATGCCAGATATAACAGATAACAGACACCGAACCACTTGATCAGGGAAAAGGCCCAGGTGGTGGAGGTAAGCAATACCCCCAGACCCGCTGCAACAATACCTATCTGAACGACAAGTGCAATCTGCAGACCCAATATGTTCCATAATCCCTGACGCACGCCATGATTGAGTCCGGTGGACATGGACGCGATCGCTCCCGCTCCTGGCGAAAGACTGATAATCCAGCAGGCAACAAAAAACGCCGACCACATTTGCAATGACATACAAACAGACCTTAAAAAGCTGCAAAAAATTAGCCTGAATACGACAACGGCATGAAATATCGCGGCTGTCATATTGAAGGATGAAGGGAGAAAGCCTGAGGGAAAAGCGCGGGTTGCTTCCCGCCTTTTTTGAAGTGACGGGAGAAACGGACTGCTTCGCGCAGGATCTGAAGAAGAATTATAGGCCAATCCTTTGAATGCAACAGGATGAGCCGCGCTCAGTCCCTGAAAAAATTGACACTGTTCTATGACAAAAGTCATTAAATTTGCGGTAACTAAATTACACTTAGGATTACACGAAAAATTGAGCAATATCAGGAGAATTCATGAGAAAGGGTACGGGAAAGCGCTTGCTGGCTATTGCCACGAGCCTGATGGCGAGTCTGACATTCGGTGCTACGGCCACCGCGCAGGACAGCGAAGAGATTCGCATCGGAGAAATCAACAGCTATAAAATATTTCCTGCCTTTCTGGAACCCTATAAGAATGGGATGGCATTGGCTGCCGAACAGGCGAATGAAAATGGCGGTATCAATGGTCGCAAACTGCGCATTATTATTCGCGACGACGCCGGCAATCAGGGTAATGCCATCAAGGAAGCACAAGCGCTGGTCAGCCGCGATAAAGTTCACGCACTTACCGGCGGGTTCCTCTCAAATATCGGACTGGCACTGGCCGATTTTGCTTCGCATAAAAAGGTGTTCTACCTTGCCAGCGAACCTTTGACTGACAAACTGGTCTGGGCAGACGGCAATGACTATACGTACCGTCTTCGCACCTCGACCTACATGCAGGTCGCCATGCTGGTGCCTGAGGCTGTCAAACTGAATAAAAAACGCTGGGCTCTGGTCTATCCCAACTATGAGTATGGTCAGTCTGCCGTCGACACGTTCAAAACACTGATGAAGCAGGCACAGCCTGATGTGGAATTCGTGGCAAGTCAGGCGACGCCTTTGAACAAAGTAGATGCCGGCAGCGTGGTTCAGGCATTGGGCGACGCCAAACCCGATGCGATTTTCAATGCGCTTTTTGGCCCGGATATCACCAAATTTGTTCGTGCCGGCACAACGCGCAAGCTGTTTGATAATACCCCGGTAGTCAGTCTGCTGACGGGCGAACCTGAATACCTGGATACGCTGGGGGCTGATACACCAAAGGGCTGGATCGTTACCGGTTATCCGTGGCAGTTTATCGACACCCCGGAACATAAAGCGTTTCTGGACGCCTATCAGAAGCGTTTCAATGATTACCCTCGTCTGGGGTCCATTATCGGTTACATGGCGATCAAATCGCTGGCCGAAGGTTTCCGCAAGGCTGGCACAACAGACACAGACGCCCTGGTCAAAGCCTTTTCCGGATTGCAGCTGACTTCACCTTTCGGAGAGGTCACCTATCGGCCGCAGGATCACCAATCGACGCTGGGCGCCTATGTCGGCAAGCTTGACATCAAGGACAACAAAGGCATCATGACGGATATCAAATACGTTGATGGGGCCGATGTACAGCCCGACGATGCACAGGTCAGCAAGATGCGACCCGCCAAAAAATAATAAGCAGAGCCGTTCATGTTGCGTTTCTCATTCCTTTTCTCGGCCCCCCGTTTGAGTCCGGACCGGGAACGTGCCCGAGGATTTGGCGTGAATAAAGGTAGTCCATGGAGTTGACCGGTTTTGCCGTGCAGTTTCTAAACGGGCTCGCAGGGACCTCTTCGCTGTTCATGGTCGCCTGCGGACTCTCCCTGATTTTCGGGGTTAGCCGTATTGTCAATTTTGCGCATGGCTCGCTGTATATGTTTGGCCTCTATATTGCCTATAGTCTGGTCATGCGACATCTGCCCGACGGTGCGTTCGGCTTCTGGAGCGGCATTTTGCTTGCCGCCCTCCTTGTGGGTGTTCTGGGCGCCGCAATCGAGCTGGTCATTCTCAGAAGGATCTACCAGGCGCCGGAGTTATTCCAGTTGCTCGCCACGTTCGCACTCGTCCTGATCCTGAGCGATCTTGCCTTATGGCTTTGGGGCCCTGAGGATCTTCTGGGGCGACAGGCGCCTGGACTGGCCGGCGCCGTTACCTTATTCGACCGGCAGTTCCCAACATACAATCTGCTGCTGATTTTTGTCGGCCCTGTTGTGCTCGGACTGCTTTGGCTTTTGCTGAACCGGACACGCTGGGGAACACTGATACGGGCAGCAACACAGGATCGGCAGATGCTGGATGCGCTGGGCGTTAATCAACGCTGGCTATTCACCGGTGTCTTTGCGCTGGGTGCCTTTCTGGCTGGCCTGGGCGGCGCCCTTCAACTTCCTATTGAGCCAGCCAATCTGAATCTGGATCTGCTGACGATTGGCGATGCGTTCGCTGTGGTTGTCATCGGAGGTATGGGATCCATCCCCGGCGCCTTTGTTGCTGCTTTTATCATTGCACAGGTCAAGGCGCTCTGTGTCGGACTGGGCACCGTTCATCTTGCAGGCATGGACATCGCCTTTCCGCAACTGACACTGGTTATTGAGTTTCTGATTATGGCGGTTGTGCTGGTGTTCAGGCCCTGGGGTCTGTTCGGAACGCAGACCGGAACACCCCGGGTTGCGGGCATACACGAAGCGCCCTACCGCCCTGCCGGCCCGATTCTGAAAACAATCGGATTCGTGCTGCTTGCCCTGCTTCTTTGCGTACCATTAATGGGGGACGCCTATCCCTATCTGCCGGTTCTGATTCAGGATATCCTGATTGCCAGTCTTTTTGCTGCCAGTCTTCATTTCATTATGGGCCCTGGCGGTATGCACTCGTTCGGCCACGCGGCCTATTACGGTATCGGTGCCTATGCCGCTGCACTTTTGCTGCAGCGCTATGCCTTGCCGATGGGCGCATCCATCGTTCTGGCGCCGTTTGTGGCTGCGATAGCCGCCCTCGTTTACGGATGGTTTTGCGTTCGTCTGTCGGGGATCTATCTGGCGATGCTGACCCTTGCCTTTGCGCAGATTACCTGGTCAGTTGCGTATCAATGGAATGACTATACCGGTGGATCCAACGGACTGATAGGCATCTGGCCCTCTGGCTGGCTGGAGGATCCAAACCATTTCTATTACTTTACACTAGCCATCGTGGTCGCTGGCGTTCTGGTGCTGCGCTGGCTGCTGTTTTCTCCACTTGGGTACGCGCTGCGTGCCAGCCGAGACTCGGTGCAACGCGCTGATGCTATCGGCATTGACGGGAAACGTATTCAATGGACTGCATTTGTTATTGCAGGTTTTTTCGCGGGTCTGGCCGGAGCGCTCTTTGTGTTTTCCAAAGGCAGCATATCGCCAGAAGAACTGTATGTCAGCAAATCCATTGATGGCCTGGTGATGGTTTTGCTCGGAGGTATCCATTCCATTACCGGTCCTGTGACGGGAGCCGCATTCTATGTTGTCCTGCATGATTACATTACCGGCATCACCGAATACTGGAAAGGCCTTTTCGGTCTCATTATTCTGCTGCTGGTTCTGCTGTTTCCGCAGGGCCTGGCAGCCATGGGCAGTCGCATGCGTCGCTGGCTTTTCCGGCCCCGACATCAGGCATCGGATTCAGGAGTAAGTCGCTCATGAGCCTGCTGGACGTCCGCCATCTGACCCGCAAGTACGGAGACTTTATTGCCGTCGATGACATCAGCTTTACGCTGGAAGCAGGCGAACTGCTGGCCATCATCGGCCCCAATGGCGCAGGCAAATCAACCACATTCAATATGGTGGGCGGTCAGCTTCCCGTCACAAGTGGCAGCATAGCTCTCGATGGCAAACCCATCGCCAATCAATCTGCGCGGCAGATATGGAAACAGGGTGTGGGCCGAACCTTCCAGATTGCCGCTACCTTCAATTCTTTTACCGTGGTTCAGAACATTCAGAATGCACTGATCTCGTATCACGGTCAGACGTTTTCTGTGTGGCGAACCGCCGACAGGCTCTATCTGGACGAAGCTCTGGCGCTGCTTGATCAGGTCGGCATGCGCAGTCAGGCGGACAGAAATTGTTCCGAGCTTGCCTACGGTGATATCAAACGGGTGGAGCTGGCCATGGCATTGGCCAGTGAACCTCGCCTTTTGCTGATGGACGAGCCGACTGCCGGCATGGCCCCCGCAGAACGGCTTGAGCTGATGTCGCTGACCCGTGAGATTGCACGCGCACGCAATACCGGCGTGCTGTTCACGGAACATAGCATGGATGTGGTATTCGGTTTTGCCGACAGAATACTTGTTCTGGCACGAGGAAAAGAGGTGGCCGAAGGCACGCCCGACGACATCCGGAATGATCCCAGGGTGCAGGAGGTTTATTTCGGCGCCAGTATGATCAACGACAAGGGAGAACAATCGTGACGTCGCTGACTCCTGCTGAATCCGCTAGCGTGCCTGATACGAACGGAGGCCCGTCAGCAGAGGTGCTGCTACGCGTCAGCAATCTGAATGCCTGGTACGGATCTGCACAAATCCTATATGACATTGATCTGACTGTCGCCAAAGGCGAGGTGGTAGCGCTCATGGGTCGTAACGGCGCCGGCAAATCGACGACCATTGAAAGTATCATGGGGATGATCAGACACCAGGGTTCCGTCGAATTCATGGGGCGGCAGATCAGTCAGAATAAGCCGTATCAGATTGCGCGTGCCGGCATTGGTTTCGTGCCCGAAGAACGACGCATTTTTGCTGATCTGACGGTCATGGAAAATCTGGATACCGGCAGACAGCCGGAAAGACACTGGCCGGACGGACAACCCGTTTCGACATGGACGCCCGACGCAATATTTGCGCTCTTTCCGAATCTTCAGTCCATGAAGTTGCGACGCGGCGGACAAATGAGCGGAGGCGAACAACAGATGCTTGCGGTCGCCCGCACCCTCATGGGCAACCCCTACCTGCTCCTTCTGGATGAACCCTCTGAGGGCGTCGCACCGATTATCGTCGAGCAGATGGCCGAGATGGTGCTCTCGTTAAAACGACAGGGCGTGAGTATTCTGCTTTCCGAGCAGAATATGGAATTTGCCCGACGGGTCAGCGACCGGGTATACGTGCTGGAGAAAGGACAGATCAAATTTGAAGGCAGCATGGCTTCACTTGCAGACAATCCGGACTTTGCAAAGGCGTACCTGACACTTTGAACGAAGATCCGTGCTGTTTCGCGTTCCGCCAGGAAATCGGTCTGAACGCCCGCCTATGGTATAATTAGAGACAAGAAATACAAGGTCACGGCAAGTCAATGCTCAAACACCAGCTTCTTACCAAAGACTCTATCCACTGCAACACCTGTGTGCTGGGACATATCTGTGTCCCGCAAGGTCTTAACGCGCAGGATGCAGCACGGCTCAATGAACTCGTTAAGGAACGTATTCGCGTTCCCAAGGGTACGCTGTTTTTCAAGGCAGGCGACAAACTCACGGCCTTATACAGCATCCGCTCTGGATCCATGAAGCTGCAGCTGGAAAATGAATCCGGCCATATGCAAATTACCGGTTTTGTATTTGCCGGCGAGATTATTGGCCTGGATGCGCTGGCAGACAATCAGCACCTGTCCAACGCCATTGCCATGGAAGATACCGAAGTCTGTGTCATCCGCATGACTGATCTTACCTATCTGTCCAAGGAAATTCCCGCCCTGGCCTATCGCATCACGCGTCTCATGAGTCAGGAGATTTCGCGCTCGCACAATATGGCCTTGTCTCTGGGCGCGATGCGGTCGGAGCAGCGACTGGCTGCCTTTCTGATCAACCTGTCCCAGCGTTTCACCTGTCTGGGATATTCAGGCAGCGAATATGTGCTTCGCATGAGCCGCGAAGAGATCGGTAATTACCTGGGTCTGACGCTGGAAACGGTAAGCCGGCTACTCTCACGCTTTGCCAAGGAAGGACTGATCCGAATTCAGCAACGCGAAGTGCGCATACTGGATTTCAACGGGCTGCAATCGCTGATACAAAACGATAACGTACACCGGATTGAAGTACACAGGGCTGCAGCCAACGGATAATTATTACAGGTTTCTGCACACATTTTATTGGTCATTCCAATAGTCATCCCATTGGTTATCCGATTAGTCATCCTGTTAATCATCTCGTTGCCTGTCCGGTCAGTCATCCAGTTCTGAGTGGCGTGCAAATAATGCGAGTTTGTCGCTGCTGTTGGCCATGAAAAAACTCAGGGTGCTGGAAAACGCCGCCATCAGCCAGAAGAGAAAAAAACCCGCAGCATACGCCAGTTCACTGGAAATTCGAATGTACCCGAACAGCGGGATATCTTTGGGGTCAACCAGCGCAAATACTACGCCACTGGCAAAACCGGCAGCAAGAAAGGATGGCCATAAAATCCACATCAGGGTTCGCATTTTCAGTTCCCCTTGGTTGTTGTGCTGGCCGATGTTGCTCCAGAGAAATCAGTTACTGCATTGCGAGCTGCCGGCCGCGTATTGGAGGCTGCCGGATTCGCACTTTCCGTGATGACCATCAGTCCGTGGCGACGCGCGCCCAGGTTCACCTGCTGGTCGGGGTTATCGTAGAAAGCCAGAACAATGGTGATGATGCACCCGACGATGGCCAGGAACGGACCTGCCATCAATATCCATGGCCAGGGTTCCCTGTACCATGGCCCGCTATCTCTTTCCAGCTTCTGCATGTTTGTCTCCTGCTCAATTGGGTACATAAAAGGTGGTTTCCTGATCCACAGACAGATCACCACCCGATTTATCGGTATTTTCAATATGCAGCGTCAGGGGATGCAATCCCTGCCCTGCTCCTTCGGCGGGTACGCGAACCACCATGGGCACCCATTGATTTGAAAATGCTGGTACATCAATCTGACGGTCACTCTCTTCACCTGCCAGGACAGTCACATCCGGCAGATCGGAAGTGGCGCTCAGCGCGAATTTCTGATCACTCTCGGTCATATTGATCAACTGGATGCGATAGACGTTTTCGATCAGTCCGCCTGGAATTTCCCGACCCAGCGAGCCGCGGTCCCGAACAATATCCACTCGTAAAGGCGTACGCATAGACAGCGACACGATCAGTCCGATAATGAAAATGCTGAGCAGTGTGATATAGATAAAGACGCGCGGTTTGAAAAGACGCTTTCTGGCCTGTTTACCTGACAGGCCGTCCAGCATCCCGCTTTCGGACGTGTACCGAATAAGGCCAGGCGCGTAATTCATTTTTTCCATCACCTGATTACAGGCATCGATACAGGCGCCACAGCCAATGCACATATACTGCAGGCCGTCCCGGATATCGATGCCGGTGGGACAGACCTGCACACAGATGGTACAGTCTACGCAGTCCCCCAGACCCACAGCGCTTGGAACGACTTTCTTGGATCGCCTGCCTCTTGGTTCTCCCCGGATCTTGTCATAGGTCACCACAAAAGTGTCTTTGTCAACCATGACACTCTGGAAACGCGCATAGGGACACATGTATTTACAGACCGACTCGCGCAGAAAACCCGCATTGCCCCAGGTGGCAAAAGAATAAAAAATCATCCAGAACCATTGCCAGAACGAGAGTTCCAGATGGATGAGCTGCGAACCCAGTTCACGAATGGGTGAGAAATAGCCAATGAATGTGGAACCGGTCCACCAGGCAACCAGTAACCAGAGAAAGTGTTTGCTTGCCTTGATGCGAAACTTACGCAAGCTCATGGGGGATTCGTCAAGACGAATCCGCTGCACCCGATCACCTTCGACCTTGCGCTCAATCCACATGAAAATTTCGGTATACACCGTTTGCGGACAGGCGTATCCACAGAACAGCCGACCCGCCAGCGCTGTAAACAAAAACAGTCCGTAAGCCGAAATAATCAGGATGATAGCCAGATAAAAAACATCCTGAGGCCAAAGTACAATGCCAAAAATATAGAATTTGCGCTCCGTGAGGTCAAACAGCACCGCCTGTCGACCATTCCACTGCAGCCACGGCAGGCCGTAGAAGACAAGCTGGGTTGCAAGCACCAGAATAATCCGCCACCGGGCAAAGACACCCGTGACAGAGCGCGGGTAGATCTTTGCGCGGATCTCTTCGACCTGCATATTGCTGTCTTCGGCAGATGCAGCGGCGGCCGGTTTCAGTCTTGGTGGCTGCCAGGCAGGAACCTCTTCCTGACCAGCTTGCTCGGAGCGCGTTTCAGACATAATGGACAATAGTTCTCAGTCAGGACTACTTATTGGATAAACCCCAGACATACGCAGCCAGCATACGAATCTGATCTTCAGACAGAGTATGTTTCTGTGCTGGCATGGTGCCCTGGCGGCCATGCAGAATCGTATCGATGATGGTGTCCTTGGAGCTGCTGTTAAGCCAAACTGCGTCGGTCAGGTTGGGTGCACCCAGCGCCTGGTTGCCTTTACCGTCCATACCGTGACAGGCAAAGCAGACCTTTTTGAAACCGGCTTCACCGGCATTCAGCAGCGTAGGATCATGTGCCAGCCCGGAAAGGGACCGTACGTAGTTGGCAATCTCGTTAGCCTGCGCAGGCGAAATCATTGCACTCAAAGGTGCCATGACACCATGCCGTCCTTCGGTGATGGTTTTCAAAATGGCTTCGGGAGTGCCGCCATACAGCCAGTCGCCGTCGGTCAGGTTGGGAAAATTAGGCGCACCTTTGGCGTCAGAGCCATGGCATTGCGCGCAATTGTTCAGAAAGAGCCGCTTACCAATTGCGTGCGCTTCTGTGTTTCGCGCCAGTTCCTCTACGGAAAGACCGGAGAACTGTTCGAACAGCGGTTTGATCTGCTCATCCAGCTGCTGGCGTTCACTCACAACCTGTTTTGCTGAGGTAAATCCAAGCAGACCGGGGAAAGAACCCAGTGCAGGATAAAGCAGCATGATACCCAGGGCAATTGCACAAAGCCCGAGATACATGAAGGTCCACCAGCGTGGAACCGGATTGTTCAGTTCGCGCAGGTCATCGTCCCAGACATGGCCGGTATCTTCGACCTCTACAGGTTTCTGCTTGAGCCAGCGACGCTGACTGAACAACAGCCAGAGGCACCAGACCACGCCCGTGAGCGAGACGATCGCAATGTAATAGCTCCAGGAATTACTGAAAAAATCACTCATTTTTAATAACCTTTACC
This sequence comes from Pseudomonadota bacterium, assembly GCA_023422555.1. Classification (GTDB taxonomy): domain Bacteria; phylum Pseudomonadota; class Gammaproteobacteria; order Burkholderiales; family Burkholderiaceae_B; genus Advenella. The sequence continues at coordinate 188 of JAFAGQ010000047.1, read as the reverse complement.
ACGAGTTGTCGTTTCTTCGTCAGGGACGGCGAACGGCAGACTGGCGGCTTCTGCATTATCTTTCACACGATGCCCAGACCAGGCCCAGGCAATAATGCCCAGGAACGTAATGATCGATATGATGGTAACGACGCCAATCAGAATATCCATGATTTCACCTGTCCCCGATTCGCGCGTTACTTGGAAGC
>JAFAGQ010000379.1 GCA_023422555.1 Pseudomonadota bacterium | reverse complement strand
TTCCGGCCGCGGTAACCTGATTCATGCAAACGCTCCTGCTTTCCACTGGCGTAGTCGCGCTGGCCGAAATCGGCGATAAAACACAGTTGCTTGCCTTCCTGCTGGCAACCCGCTTCAAAAAACCCATTCCCATTATTCTTGGCATTCTTTGTGCCACGATCGTCAATCACGCTCTGGCCGGTGCTGTGGGTGCCTGGATAACAACTGCAATCAGCCCCCATGCCTTGCGCTGGATATTGGGTATTTCCTTTATTGCCATGGCCGTATGGACCATGATTCCCGACAAAATCGAAGAAGATGAAGCCCCGCTGGGACGAAAGTTTGGTGTTTTCGGCGCCACGCTGGTCACTTTCTTTCTGGCAGAGATGGGAGATAAAACGCAGTTGGCGACGGTTGCCCTGGCCGCCAAGAGTGATTTCCCGATAGCGGTGGTTGTCGGAACCACGCTTGGCATGATGATCGCCGATGTTCCCGCCGTTATTCTCGGCAAGAAACTGGGCCAGCGCATTTCCATGAAACTGGTTCACACCATCGCCGCCTGTATTTTCCTGGCCCTGGGCGTGGCTACCCTGCTAGGGGTTGGCTCAGGGCTGGGTTTCTGAGATCGCGTCTCAATCGGCCACAGAGGCGCCTTTGATCCCATGTCGATCAAGTGCACTTGCGACAAATCCGCTGCTTTTCATTTCTTCGACGAAAGTCGCCAGGAAATCGGCAGCGGCCTGTCCTCGGCCCTTAGGCAGGCCCATTGCCTGCTGAATCACCATAAAGCGCCCTGGGAGCAGGCGCAGGCCGCCCAGGCGTTGCGCGTCCGCCTGTAACTGCTGCTTGACGCCGGCGGCCACTTCCGCTCCCTGTTCAACATAGGTATCCACGACAGCGGGTGAAGAAGGCGCACGAACGATTTGTGCAGCTTTCAATTCACGCGTCAGATACAGGTCATAGGCACTGCCCTTGCCCACCACAACCCGGTTGCCCTCGCGATCCACTTCACTGTTGTCCTGCAAGGGCGAATCTTCACGTACCAGGTACGCGCCTTCGATCAGCACGTAGGCTTTTGTGAACGCAATGCCCGCCCCTCTTACCGGGTCTATCGCGAAGAAACCCACATCTGCCTGCTCATTCGTGACGGCCTCTACCGATTTGCCGGCGGTATCAAACACTACCAGCTCCAGTGGCACGCCCAGGCGCTCTGCCAGCGCGTTTGCCAGATCAATGGACACGCCGTGAGGCTGCCCGGTTTTCGGATCCAGGCTCGCCAGAATGGGATTGCCGGTATTGATGGAGGCTCGTAATACACCGGTGGGCGTAAAAGCCTCGATAACGTCTTTGTCGATTGCCATGCATGACTCCTTTCAATCAATCACTAATGCGTAGTCTATTGGAATTGAAAGACATATTACATGATCTGGATAGGAGTCCGGGTCCCGAATCACAGCTCATCAAACTCTTGAACATAAGTCGTCGGCACGCTATACTTATCCGATCAAGGGGAGTAGCTTCCAGCCGACGCATCGTCATTACGGTTGTCATGTTCTGTCATGTCACCCGGTGCCCGGGCAACAACTTGTTGTTGTAAGCAAGACCTTGCCACCAAGGGCAAGGTCCGTCACTTTTCTTAAAAGAATCAATGGCCTGAGTCCTTTTTTGGATCAGGCCTTTTTTGTATTCTGAGGGCTTGTCCGGGGGCAATCGTCTTTTACCACCCCCTGGATTTGTACTCGAGGTATCGCTGAAGCAGCCGGATCCGGATTCCATTTAATTTTTAGTCAAATAACAAATGAATTTGGGGTAGATTTATGCTTGAGTTTCTTCAAACGATAAGCTGGGCGGCCGTATTTCAGATCATCATGATCGACATACTGCTGGGTGGAGATAATGCAGTTGTGATCGCACTTGCTTGTCGAAACCTTCCGAAAAAACAGCGCATGCAGGGTATATTGTGGGGCACTGCCGGTGCCATTATCCTGCGCGTGATTCTGATCACGTTTGCATTGACACTGCTCACCATTCCCTATCTGAAGATTGTTGGCGCCCTGCTGCTGATCTGGATCGGTATCAAGCTGCTGATACCCGAAGATGATGCACACGACAAAATTGATGGCGGCTCGTCTGTCTGGTCTGCGGTTAAAACCATTATCATCGCCGACTTCGTCATGAGCCTGGATAACGTCATTGCCATTGCAGGCGCCGCGCAAGGCGCCAATGCAGAACATCAGACAGGTCTGGTCATTGCGGGTCTCATCATCAGCGTTCCTATCATCATCTGGGGAAGTACGCTGGTTCTGAAACTGATCGACCGTTATCCTGGCGTCGTGCTTTTCGGTGCCGCGCTGCTGGGCTGGATTGCCGGTGGCATGCTCATTGGCGATCAGGTTATTCTGGAGCGGTTTGGCGAAGCCACAACACCGGTCAAGATCGCAGCTGAAGTCGCAGGTGCCCTGTTTGTTGCCATCGTGGGAACACTGCTTGCTCGTCGCAAAAAAGCGGCTATTACGGCCCAAGGGTAAAACAGGCCGACAGGCTGCCCGCCTAATCCGGGGCGGCCTGTCAATCAAGTCGCTACGCGTGGGCTATGATGTACCCTGTCATTTCAAGGGACTGCCCGCCAGTCACTGGGCAGCCAATTGCTGTTAGCAGATTTCATCTGTCATTGCTGACTGTGATGGCTCACTTTTCATCCCTGATACCCATTTCAGAAATGACTTTGGTGTATTTCTCGGATTCGCTGCGGGCAAATTCCGCAAAATCCTTTGCATTCATGAAATGTGGCGGCGTGTCCAGCGGTTCAACATCGGCTTTGTAACCCTCGCTGTTGACTGCTTTTTCGCATGCCGTCTGCAATTTCTGTACGACATTTTCCGGAAGGCCCTTTGGTGCGATCAGACCGCCCCAGATGGTGGCGTTCAATGGCCAGCCTGCCTCTTTTGTCGTTGGAACATCAGGATTGGTCTTCAATCGCTCATCAGAAAAGATACCTATCGGGCGCAATTTGTACTGCTTGGCCACGGTCGTCGTATCGCTCATGACCATCACCTGCTTTCCCATTAATCCAGTGACCATTTCCGAAGAGCTCTTGTAGGGTACATGCAGGGCGGTGCCGCCTGCTTCCTTCATCAGGGTCTCCATGGCGATATGAAGCAAGGTGCCGGTACCGGACGTTCCGTAGGTCAGCTGGCGCGGATTCTTTTTGG
>JAFAGQ010000368.1 GCA_023422555.1 Pseudomonadota bacterium | reverse complement strand
AATCAGGTGACATTCGGGATTGCCGTCAGAATGGCAGTCATGAGCATCGTAGCGGGAGCATCTCAGTGAAATTAGTAATCAAAGGCGGCAGGCTGCTTGACCCGGTTTCCGGTACCGATGAAACCGGTAATCTTTACATCGCTGCCGGACGGATTGTCAGCACAGATCAGGAACCAGAAGGGTTTGATGGTGCAAAGGTAATCGATGCGAGTGGCAAGCTGGTCATTCCAGGTCTGGTTGACCTCTCAGTGCGCCTGCGCGAGCCGGGATTTGAGCATCGCGCCACGCTGGAGTCGGAAATGCAGGCAGCGCTGGCCGGTGGCGTGACCAGCCTGGTGCTGCCACCTGACACCGATCCGCCGCTGGACGAACCCGGACTGGTGGAAATGCTGAAGCACCGTGCACGTCAGTTGCACCAGGCGAATCTGTATCCGCTGGGCGCCGTGACAATGCGACTGGAAGGCAAGGTCATTACTGAAATGGCAGAGCTCACCGAGGCAGGATGCGTTGCGTTTTCTCAGGCAGCACTGCCGCTTATGGATACGGGCGTGCTGCTGCGAAGCATGCAGTATGCCGGGACCTACGGCTATACGGTATGGTTAAGTCCAATGGAAGCGGCTCTGTCCCGAGGCGTTGCCGCCAGCGGCGCGTTTGCTTCGCGACTGGGCCTGGTGGGCGTGCCGGAACAGGCAGAAACCATTGCGCTGCACACATTGTTCGAACTGCAGAAAACCACCGGTACACGCCTGCATCTGTGTCGCGTATCCAGTGCTGCTGGCATTGAGCTCATTCGTCAGGCCAAATCCCAGGGCCTGCCAGTCACATGCGATGTCTCGGTTAATCATCTGCATCTGACCGATCTGGACATTGGCTTTTTCGACAGCAACTATAGACTGGATCCGCCGCTGCGCGGTCAGCGTGACCGTGATGCCATTCGCAAGGGATTGGCTGACGGTACGATTGACGCTGTGTGTTCTGACCATACGCCCGTTGACGATGACGGCAAACTGCTGCCGTTTTCCGAGGCCGAACCCGGCGCGACCGGCGTCGAACTGCTGTTCTCTCTGATCGTCAAATGGGCGCAGGAAGAAAAACTTCCGCTGGCCCGGGCGCTGGCAGCTGTCACGGCTTCTCCTGCTGCGATCCTGAAGGCGGGCGCGCCCTCTCTGCCGGGTTGTGGTTCACTTGCCGTGGGTTCGCAGGCCGATATCGCCATTGCCGATTCCGACATCTCGTGGACCGTGGGTCGCGACACACTGAAAAGTCAGAGCGTTCATACGCCCTTTGCCGGATACGAACTGCCAGGCAGGATTCTCACAACGTTTGTGGGTGGCCGTTGCGTATGGGAGTCAGCGTGATCGCATTTCTCCGGTTTGCTGTCCGGGCGTTTTTTTTGATTTTGCTGTTGCTGTCGGGTCTGCTTATCGCGGCGATTCTATTGCCCTTTTTGAGTCGTGCTGTGCGCGATGTGGTGACCCGGCAATGGTCGCGCTGCCTGATGCTGGTATGTGGGGTCAAAGTGGTGCAGCATGGCTCGCCCATTCTGAAGGGACCGGTGCTGTGGGTGGCCAACCATGTCTCGTGGATTGATATTTTCATACTGAACAGCTGGCGCGCCACCTCATTTATCGCCAAGCAGGAAATCCGCAAGTGGCCGGTGATTGGCTGGCTGGTGGCACGGGCCGGCACGGTTTTCATTGATCGCGGTCAGCGCAATGCCATCACGCGTGTCAGCGAGACCATGAAAAATCTGTTTGAGCGCAATGTCTGCGTCGGTCTGTTCCCCGAAGGCACCACCACTGACGGAATGGATGTGAAAAATTTCAGTACCAGTCTTTTCGAGCCTGCGATGCGCGCGCAGGTGGCTATACAGCCTCTGGCCCTGGTGTTCTGGTACGAAGGGCAGCGCAGTGGAAAAATGGCCTTTATTGGCGATCAGACGCTGGTTGGCAATATCTGGGTACTGCTCAGTGCGCGGCATGTTTGTGTAGAGGTCTATTGTCTGCCACCGGTCACGCGTAACGGCGAGGCGCCGACAATGCCCAGGGCTGAGCTGGCAAATCGGGTGCGGGAGGCCATTCGCGAGAAGGTCACACAGCGCTAGCGTTTTCCGTGATTTTTGCAGTCGATCTGAATGAGTTTGCGATCATTCAGGCGCAGGGCAGTCAGTTTTCCTCCCCATACGCATCCGGTATCCAGTGCCAGCAGATTCTTGCGGATCATCAGTCCCAGTGTTGACCAGTGCCCGAAAACAATGGGAATGTCTTCTGTCTTACGGCCAGGCACATCGAACCACGGCACCAGGTCGTCATGACCCTCGGGCGAGTCCTTGGAAGCAAAGTCCATTTCCCCGTCCAGCGTACAAAGCCGCATGCGCGTAAACGCGTTGATGATCACACGCAGTCTTTTTGACCCCGACAGGCTGTCTTTCCACTGTACGGGTTCATTGCCATACATTTTTTGCAGGTTCTTTTTCCACTTGTCGCTGATCAGGGCCTCATGTGCCTCTTCTGCCAGGGCCAGCGTTTTTTCCAGATCCCATTTGGCCATCACGCCGGCATGAACCATCAGGTGTCCTGCATCATAGTGCGCCAGCGGACGATGCCGCAGCCAGTCGATCAGTTCATCAACGTGCTTATCCTTGAGGATGGAATCGAAGGTATCGGATTTGTTCTGATTGCGAATGCCGGCGTGGACAGCCAGCAGGTGCAGATCGTGATTGCCCAGAATGCTGACGGCCCGATCGCCCAGCTTGATGACGCGTTTCAGCGTGCGCAGCGACTGCGGTCCGCGATTGATCAGATCACCGGCGAACCAGAACCGGCACTCCGGATCATCCTTGATCAGCGGATGTTCCAGCAGTTCGTCCAGCGCCCCGCAGCAGCCCTGCAGATCTCCTACAGCCCAGATGTTCATGATGCGGTCGCCTTACCTGAGAGTGATGCATGCTGACCGCGGGAACTGCGCCTGGTTTCCATGAGATACAGGGAGAGCATCGCGATTGCCATGGCAATGGTATTTGGCATAAGCGCCGTGAACCAGGGCGGCAGGTTTTTCAGCATGCCGACATTGAGCGCCAGCTGGTTGACCATATAAAACGCCACGCCAAGCAGAATTCCCAGAAACACCTTGCCGCCAACGCCACCCTTACGCGTCTGCATAAAGCCGATAGGCGCGGCAATCGTGATCATGACAATCAGCGTGAAGGGATAACTCAGTTTGCGCCACAGTGCGACCACCTGGCGATTGGTCTGCAGTTGGTTCTCGCGCAGATAGGAAATGTAGTCCAGCAATGCGGTGGTGGACATGCGGTCTGGCTGCATTTGTCCGGCCAGAATCCGGTTGGGCGTGAGGGAAGTTTTCAGTTCCAGCGTTGGCAGGACGGTACGTTTGGCAACGTCTGCTACCGGCTGGTTTGGATCTGCCAGTGCGGAATTTGCATCGGTCAGGCTGGTAATATGAACCACATCTGAAAGGGTCAGCACCTTGTTTGAGAAGTGTCCTGTTTTGGCCTGGTCCAGGGAGACGAAACGACCATCCTGCACATTGTAGGTAATGATGCGGATATCTTCGACCGTACCCTGATCGAGCAGACGGGCAATGTTGATGGTTCGCATATTGCCCTGTTCGTCGGGTTCGCGGAACCAGTGCCCGGAATTCATCTGTCCGCCGCTGGCCTTGCCCAGATATTTCAGGCTGGCTTCGCTGGTCATGAGTTCTGCACGGGGTGTCACAAACTCAGAGAGGACAAAGGCGCCCAGCATAAGGGGAATCGTGATGGTCCACAACATGAGCAGCATGGAGACGCTGCTGACCCCGGAGACGCGCAGAATCACCAGTTCATTTCGCTGCGCCAGACTGGCCAGTGCAAGCACCGAGCCGATCAGCAGGCCGATAGGCAGCAGATCATAAAGACGCGTTGGCAGCTGCAATACCTGAAGATAGAGCAGTGAGAGCAGGGGAAACTGATCGCTGACACTGTCCAGTTCATCGATCAGGGCGAAAAAAGTGAACAGACCCACCAGCGCGACCAGGACGGCCGCGGTGGAGCGATAGAGTTCTGTGCCGAGATACTTTC
>JAFAGQ010000296.1 GCA_023422555.1 Pseudomonadota bacterium | reverse complement strand
ACGCGGTCTTGCAAAGGACGCAATGCCATGGAGAAACTCCTGAATGTATAAAAATGGGTTGGTAATTTGGAAGTGTGGCGAGCTGTTAGCACTCGACCCTACTGAGTGCTAATTATAGGGATGATTGTCACAGTTTCAAGAGGGGGAAGGGGACTGTTACATTTTCGACACGGGGGGTCAAGACGCAGTTGGCGAGGACCACTGTGAATTCCATTCAGTAAAGAATTTTCGTCGCTCAGTCTGGAACCCATGTCAACGCTGAAGACAAATCCCACACGATAACCGTCGATAGCGTAAAGATTCCCAGATTCAGTCGATTCAAGTATCTGAAGATAATGATTTTCCGAAAGAAGAATTTTAAGAAAAATATACGAGGTAGAGCCACCTATAAATGATAGCGATATCATTAAATCTGAGCGATATTGATATTCTATGCATTCATTCTTCAGAATAAATAAGCATATTAGTAGATATACTGATAAGAATTTAGCGATCTGACATGATATGATTGCGCAATCATTTTAGGAGACAATTATGGAAAGATTCAACTTTCATCGTCGGCTTGTTCTGGGGGTGGTAGTGGCCGGCGCCCTGCTACCGGGGCTCACATACGCACAGGCAGCCTATCCCGCCAAACCTGTCACTCTGGTTATTCCATTTCCTCCCGGAGGCCAAACCGATGTATTGGGCAGACTGATTGGTGAACGGCTTGGAAAACGCCTAGGAAAACCCGTCGTCGTAGAAAATAAACCTGGGGTCAACGGATCCCTTGCTTCAGACGCCGTCAGCCGTGCGAAGCCAGATGGATACACTCTTGTGATCGGCGGGCCGGGCACTCATGCGATTAACCAGTTGGTCAATCCAAACGTTAAATATGACGCACGCAAGGATTTCACGCATATCGCCATGCTTAGCCGCGTGCCGGTTGTCATGCTTGCCTCGCCCACCCTGAAAGCGGATACGGTTGCCGACGTGGTAAAGATCTCCAAAGAGAAGCCTGATTCGCTTAACGTGGCGCTGACGGGCATTGGTTCATCCGGACACATGACAACAGAGCTGTTTAAGCAGTCGGCCGGCATTGAACTGAATGCGGTTCCCTATAAGGGCGATGTTCCCGCCATGACGGATCTGATGGGCGGACAGGTAGATTTGCTGTTTGTACCCGCCACCTCTGCACTGCCATTTATCAAAGAGAAAAAATTAAAAGCGCTGGCCTTCGCGGGTGAGAAACGCCTGAAAGATTTACCAGATGTTCCGACCATGGCGGAATCAGGTCAGCCTAACGTGGTTACCTATTCATGGACCAGTCTGGCCGGTCCTGCAGGAATGCCAAAGGATATCGTAAATAAGCTTAACAGCGTGACACAGGAAATCCTGGGTGACCCAGAGGTTGTGAAGCAGCTTGCAACCATGAGCAATGAAGCGACGCCGGGCACACCGCAGCAGGCAGCCAGCTTCATTGACAACGAAGTTGCGCGCTGGACCAAAGTCGTTGAACAGGGCAACATTCGAATCAAATGAGCATGCTTCCAATCAATCATTTCAAACGTGCCCTGCACGCTGGCAAGTCCCAGATCGGTCTGTGGTCAACCATACCTTCTCCTTACGTCTCCGAGCTAATTGGAGGAGCTGGATATGACTGGGTCTTACTCGATACGGAACACACGCCAACCGATGTCCCGCTGATGCTGAGTCAGATGCAGGCGGTGGCGGCCGCGCAGCCAGCACCTGGCATGCTGCCGACTCATACGGTGGTGCGTCCGGCATGGAACGACAACGTATTAATTAAGCAATTTCTTGATATTGGTGCACAGACATTGTTGCTTCCTTTCGTACAGAATGCGGAAGAGGCCAAGGCCGCAGTTCGCGCTATACACTATGCGCCTCAGGGGATTCGCGGCATGGGAGGATCGACGCGTGCCGCTAATTTCGGCCGTACGGCGAACTATGTGGCAAAAGCGGCAGAAGAACTGTGTCTGCTGGTTCAGGTCGAAACGGCTGAAGCGCTGGATCAGATTGAAGCCATCGCGGCAATTGACGGGATTGACGGAATTTTTATCGGTCCGGCAGATTTATCTGCCAGTCTTGGTTACCCGGGGGAGCCGCAGCACCCTGCTGTGAAAAAAATCATAGACCAGGCCATACGCCGTATTCGAGATAGCGGCAAAGCGCCAGGCATATTGATGGTCGATGAAGTTCGTGCACGTGAGTGCCTGGCTGTCGGTGCGCAGTTCGTCGCTGTGGCACTGGATACCCTGATCCTGCGCAATGGGCTTGATGGCACCGCAAGTCGCTATCGTGCCGATTCTCAGAATGTCACACCAGCATCTGTGTCAAACAGTTATTAAAGGAGACATGATGGCTTTTGACACTCAGGCGTGGCTTGATGAAGCGCGCGCACTCATTGGTAATGCCCATGTCCATATCGCTGATAACAACGAGGAGTTAAGCGCTTATACCAGGGATTGGCGAGGGAAATTCCATGGTCAGGCACTTGCCGTGTTGCGCCCTGCAAATACTGAAGAAGTACAGGGAATCGTCAGATTAGCCGCAAGCACTGGCGTTGCCCTGGTTCCCCAGGGAGGTAATACGGGCATGTGCGGTGCTGCCGTACCGGACAATTCGGGGTTGCAGGTTGTGCTCAACCTGGGTCGGCTGAATCGAATTCGAGATATCGACCCGCAGAACAATACTGCAACTGTCGAAGCGGGCTGCATTCTGCAGACGCTGCAGGAGAAAGCTGCTGAAGTTGATCGACTGTTCCCATTATCTCTTGGGGCGGAGGGTTCCTGCCAGATTGGCGGCAACATTGCAACGAACGCAGGCGGCGTACAAGTGCTACGTTATGGCAATATGCGCGATCTGGTGCTCGGTCTCGAAGTTGTATTGCCAAATGGGGAAGTTCTGGATATTTTGCGCGGGCTGCGCAAAGACAACACAGGCTACGACCTGAAACATCTGTTCATTGGATCTGAAGGCACCCTGGGGGTGATTACCGCCGCAACCGTCAAGCTCTATCCCGCACCAAGCGCCAAAGTCGTCGCATTTGCAGGTGTTGATTCCATTGTTCAGGCAATTCAATTGTTGGCAGACATGCGGGCTCATCTGGGCGAACGGTTCTCGGCTTTCGAATTAATCTCCAGTGACTCGCTCACCTTGGTACAGAATTACTTTCCCGATACACCCGATCTGCTCAATGCGCCATACCCTTGGTACATCCTGATGGAAGCGGCAGACGGAGGAGATGAAGAATCGTTGCGCGAAGCGATGCAGAATGCGCTGATGGTGTGCCTGGAAGCCGGCACGCTGCAGGATGTTGCTCTCGCCAGCAATTTAGCGCAAGCCAGGGCGCTATGGACAGTCAGGGAAAATATCACGCATGCTCAGCAGATGGACGGAGGAAATATCAAGCATGATGTTTCTCTGTCGATCTCTGACATTCCAGCATTCATTGAAGACATTCTTCCACAACTGGAACACGCGTTTCCAGGGGCAAGGCCTATCGTGTATGGCCATCTGGGCGATGGCAATCTGCATTTCAATGTCGCTGCACCATCGGGGGTAGAGTCCGGACAATGGCAATTACTCACCAACGAGGTCAACAAAGTGATTCATGATGCTGTCAGTGCCAGGCGGGGCAGTATCAGTGCAGAACATGGCATTGGCCAGCTCAAGCGTCACGAACTGGAATTGTATAAGACTGACGTTGAATTGAACGTCATGAGACAGATAAAAAAGGCGCTTGATCCTGCTGGGTTGATGAACCCAGGGAAGGTGATCCAGGCAATATGAAATATAAAGAAAAATGAAGAGACCAGCAAAAATGAAAAATTGGATTAAATACGCATTACTCACGACATCACTTGTACTAGGTGGATTTGTTCAGGCCGACACCAATGTCTACCCGAATCGCGTGGTGAAATGGATTGTTCCGTATTCGCCAGGTGGCACTACAGATGTCATGGCGCGGCGTCTGGCTAATATTGTAGGCGAGCAGGTCGGCCAATCTGTAGTCGTGGAGAATCGCCCAGGTGCCTCCACAATTATTGGTGCGACGACGCTGGCGCGTTCGAAACCAGATGGCTATACAATCGCCACTGCCGACTCGGGCACGCTGGCCTACAATCCGGCGCTGTACTCGAAGCTGAGTTATGACGTATCGAAGGACTTCACACTGATCGGCGGTCTGGGCAGAATGCCATTGATGCTGGCGGTAAACCCGGATTTTCCTGCGCGTGATCTGAAAGAATATCTTGCGATTGCGCGTGAGAAGGCCGGGACTGTCACGCTGGCCTCAGTGGGTCAAGGTTCACCACAACACATTGCCTATGAGCTTTTCAGGCAACGTACGGGTACCGATATCTTACATGTACCATATAAAGGATCCGCCCCGGCTTTGCAGGATTTAATGGCGGGTCAGATACAGAGTGCTTTCATCGATCTTCCACCGAGTTTATCCATGATACAGGCCGGGAAGATCCGTGTTCTTGCCGTCGCCTCGCCCAAACGGTTGCCGCAACTCCCGGATGTCCCGACCATGGCGGAAGCCGGGCTTGCTGATTTTGAAGCATACGCATGGCAAGGGTTGATTGGTCCTGCGAATCTGCCGGATGCTGTTGTGACAAAACTCAGCGATGAGCTGCAGAAAGCACTGGAAAATCCAGCAGTTCGCAAGGATTTCGCGGAGTTGGGTATAGAACCCATGCCTATGAAACCGGACGAATTTAAACGCTTTGCTGGTTCGGAACAAACGTTCTGGGAAGATGTGATACGCAAGGCCAATATCAAATTGGACTAAGCAATTCAAATACTTGCGGATCGAGGCTCCCCGATGAATTGAGGTTGACCCACGAGTGAATATATAATCAGGCAGAATAAAGATGCACTTTTCATCACTTTCTGACATGCTTTCGTGACTAAGCCTTCCAACAGAACTACACAACCTACGCTTAAAGATATCGCCCGCCTGGCGGGCGTCTCTCCCATTACTGCCTCGCGCGCAATACACAAGCCTGAGCTGGTTGCCGAAGAAACTCGTCTGCGTGTGCAGCAGGCAGTCGAACAGGCCGGTTACGTTCCCAACTCGCTGGCTGGGGGACTGACATCCAAACAGACCAGACTGGTTGCAGCTATCGTACCCTCGGTAGCGCACTCACTTTTTTCTGACATGCTGGACGCGCTGGTCGGTGAACTGGCGGAGGCCCGATACGAAACCACACTTGGCATTTCGCGGTATGAGCCCACCTATGAAGAGACCTGGCTGGCTGCCATGCTTAGCAGGCGACCAGATGGCGTCGTCCTGACTGGAACGGAACACACCTCTCGTACCAGGCGCTTGCTGTTGAATGCGAATATACCTGTAGTGGAATTGTGGGATTACACCCCACACCCGCTGGATGTCGCCATTGGATTCTCCCACGAAGAAGCGGGGCGCGCGGCATTTCGCCATTTATTTAGCCGCGGTTATAAACGGGTTGCTATTCTACGGGCGGATGACAGTCGCGCCAATAGGCGTGCGCATGGCTTTCTGCGTGCCGCTGCCGAGACAAATGTAGCTGAGCCTGTTGAAATTGTTTTTCCCGAGCATCGCCCACAGACTGACAGGGGACGAGAGGCGCTCAAATCCTTGTTAACTCAAGCTCCTGATGTGGATGCCGTATTTTGTAGTTCGGATGCCCTGGCACAAGGCGTTTTGGCGCATGGACATTCTCTGGGGCTTTCAATTCCTGATCAGTTTGGGGTGCTCGGCTTTGGAGATCAGGCACAGGCTGGCGACACGATTCCGGCGCTTTCCACGGTACGAGTCGATGGAGCGCGTATCGGGCGTCTGGGGGCACAAGCCCTCATTGCACGCATGACTGACGCCCCAGTGAAGCCCGCTCAAGACGTCGGCTTCACTGTCATTCAAAGAGCATCGACTCGATCTATCTGATTCACTAATAGATGCCGCAGGCGAGCAATGCCTGGGCTATCAAATTGGCCCATTGCCAATCAGTGATCGTGTAGAGAATAATAGTTAGCTGTCTCCCAGCCAGACAATGCGTTGATATATGTCGGGAGAGGTGTCGCCTTCCGTGCTGATGAGCAACACACGAGATTCATCGTCAAGGCCGAGCTTACGCTTCACGGGGATCAAATCAGGATCCTGCATAATCGCGTAGAGCAAACCTGCACCTACTGCTCCGGATTCTCCCGAAATGATGGGAGGGTCGCTGTTCGGTGTCGGAGCGGCAAGAATACGCATGCCGTCGGCGGCGACTCGGTCTTCCACAGAGAAAAAGACGTCCGCGTGATCCCGGATCAGCGGCCAGCTCAAACTGCTGGGCTCGCCGCAGGCCAGGCCTGCCATGATCGTAGGCATATCGCCAGATACAATCTCGGCCCTGCCATCGACCGTGGCTGCCGAGCGCAAGAAGCAGTCTGCCTCATCGGGCTCGATAATGGCGATGCGTGGTGGCTTACTTCCCGATTGCGATAGGCAATATCCCATGATGGCTGCTGCAAAAGAACCGACGCCAGCTTGCAGGAATACGTGAGTGGGGTGATCGACACCCGATTCACACATTTGTTCGAAGGCTTCCGATGCCAGCGTAAGGTATCCCTGCATGATCCATAAGGGAACGGTTTCGTAGCCTGGCCAGGCGGTATCCTGCAAGAGCACCCAGCCATTGGCTTCTGCTGCTTTGGCAGCCATGCGCACCGTGTCATCGTAGTTAAGTTCGGTAATGGTGCATTGTGCGCCGTGGGAGCGGATGTTCTCAGCACGGACGGGGGATGAACCTTTAGGCATATATACAATAGCCTTGACGCCAAGCTGCTCCGCCGTCCAGGCTACGCCTCGACCGTGATTGCCATCGGTCGCAGTCACGAAAGTCAGATCCTTAATACGGGAACGAACCGTTGCGGCGCGTAGTTCCTCATAGGAGCACACCGTATCACGGCCCAGTATGTTTTTACTGATATGCATTGCGATCGCATAGGAACCGCCAAGTCCTTTGAATGCATTAAGGCCAAATCGCTTTGACTCATCCTTAACGAAGACGGCACCCAGGCCGAGTTTTTGACTCAGATCCGGAAGCGAGTGCAGCGGTGTCTTGGCGTAACCGGGCAGGTTTGCATGGAAGTTGCGCACCGACTGGACTACATCATCCGAAAGAAATGCCAGGGACGACGAATCGAGGGGCTTTCGATGCGGGTTAAATTGAACTACAACTTTTCTTCTTACTGTCATTTTTTCATTCTCGCCTATTTCAATTTATACTGATTCGCTTTCGGTTCTTAAAACCAGGCTTAGTCTGCGTCCATACGGTGCTTAACCACGTCAAGCAGAACTTGCGCGCCCTGAATAAGTTGCACGTCATCGGTATGCTCTAGCGGGTTGTGACTGATCCCGCCACGACTTGGAACGAAGATCATGGCCGCAGGGGCAATACGTGCGATCATCTGGGCGTCGTGGCCTGCACCTGAGGTCATGCGGCGATAAGAGAAGCCGAAACGCCTTGCAGAAGCTTCGATCTCACTGACCAGCCCGGCATCGAACGCCACCGGTTCGAAACGCGCCAGGCTTTCGGTTTCGATTGTCACTCCCTCGCGCTGGGAAATCTCTGCGAGAAAATCGGTCAAACATGTCTCTGCGGCCCGCAGACGCTTCTCGTCGGGATCCCGTAAATCCACAGTGAAAGTAGCTTTACGTGGGATGACGTTAATTACATCAGGTTCCAGGCGCAGCGAACCCGTAGTGGCAAGGGTGGTGTAGGGAGCCGTTTCCGCGACTCGTTCGCGCAGGTACGCCACGATGGCGGATGCCACGTAACCTGCGTCATGGCGCAGCCGGGTGGGCGTCGTACCTGCATGATTGGCTGTGCCATGTACCGTGATTTTTTGCCAGGAAATACCCTGCAAGTTCTCAACCACGCCGATGTCCTGTCCTTCGATTTCCAGCACTGGGCCTTGCTCGATGTGCAGCTCCAGGTATTCGTGGGGA